>JAJRSY010000275.1 GCA_024278565.1 Bacteroidota bacterium | reverse complement strand
TTTTTCGGCGAGCAAGGCAAAATTTATCGGCATAGCCGTAGCTACGACGATAAATTTTAACGCCGATCGGCGGAAAAAGAGCAAGCCTGCCTGCCGGCGAGGCAGGCGGAAATTTCGGGTTTTAAAGTGGAAGGAGTATACCTCCGTGAAGAATTACTAGTCTCTTTCCTTTTTTGACATATTTCAAAAGATTTCGTTCCAATTTTTTGGCACGCTTTAGGCGTTGGGCATCGGTTAAGGAAGTATCTTCTTTGAGGGCATCCCAAAACAGATTCCTTTTGTCCCCTATTGAACAAGTGTTGTTGAGAATTATGGCATCGTACTTTTTCAGGTTCTTTTTAGAGAAGGTGGCAATGTCGTACGATGCGGTTATTTCGAATGCCTGCGATTTTTCACCTATGATTCGTATAACGGCGGCTGTATGGGGTATGACCCAATGTTGGTAACCCGTGTGCAATGAAAAGACCAATACTTTATTTTTTTTTACTGTTTTAATTCTAACTTCATTTGGGGACAATTTTTCTATTTTGGCCTGCCATTCATCTGATAGTTCAAAAGTGGGTAACTTTTGACCAACCATGGTTTTCAGAAGAAATAGGGTGAAGAGCAATAAGGAGGTTTTTTTCATTTTGGATTGAATTTTAAACCCCTGCTTAGGTTTTTTTTTTAAAGTAGTTGTAAATTGCCAGAAAATAAATCGAGATAGGTACAGTTGCCTATAAAAAATAGAAATTAATGAGTGACCTCTTTTCAATAGAAAACAAACGGTATGCCCTCTCTGGTGGTACCGGTACGCTGGGCGGTTCAGTTGCCGATTATTTGGTGCGCAATGGAGCCAAGGTTATTTTACTGGGGCGATCTCCTGATAAATTAGACTTGAAAAGCAAAGAGCTGAATGCCATTGTTGCCAATAGCACGCATACTTTTGTGGTCGATGTAATGAGTGAGGGTGAGTTAAAGGCACTAAAGAAAAAAATAAAAACAGAGTTCGGTAATTTAGACGGACTCGTAAACCTTGCCGGTGGAAACCTGCCCGGAGCCACTATAAAACCAGATCAGAATATTTATGATATTGAATTGGGAGATACCCAAAAAGTAGTTGATGTCAATTTGTTCGGTAGCGTGATCCCAACCATCGTATTAAGTGAATTAATGGTGGATCAGGGCTATGGATCTATAGTTAACATTTCTTCAATGGCATCAAAACAGGCCATTTCAAGAATATTGGGTTATTCGTTGGCTAAGGCTGGTATTGATATTTTCACCAAGTGGATGGCCAACGAACTGGCCTCTAAGTTTGGTGATAAAATTAGGGTAAACGCAATAGCTCCCGGTTTTTTTATTGGTAACCAAAACAGGGGTCTTTTGACCAATGACGATGGTTCATATACTGATAGGGGAAATAAAATAATAACAAATACACCAATGGCACGTTTTGGGGATGCGTCTGAACTTAACGGTATGGTGCATTACCTTTTGAGTGATGCCTCAAGTTTTGTTACAGGCGGAATATTTGATGTTGATGGTGGTTTCAGTTCATTTTCAGGCGTTTAATTATGGATTATTTAAAGAAAACTTTCCGTTGGTTCGGTCCCTCTTTTGGGGTGACACTTGCTGAAATACGGCAACTGGGTGTTGAGGGCATTGTTGCGGCCTGCCAAGAAGTGCCCTTGGGTGAGGTCTGGTCGTTTGAAACCATTGCCGCTCTAAAAAAAGAAATCGAATCGCATGGTATGCAGTGGTCGGTGGTTGAAAGTGTCAATATTCATACGGCGATTAAATATGGCCTTCCCGAACGGGATCAATACATAGCCAATTATATCGAAACCCTGAAAAATCTAGCTAAAAACGAAATTTACACGGTCTGCTATAATTTCATGCAATTGATCGATTGGACCAGAACCGATTTGGAACACGAACTGCCCAACGGGGCAGTTGCCCTTAAGTATGATCCTATTGCCGCTACGGCCTTTGATCTGTTTATCTTGAAAAGGCAGAACGCAAAAAATTCCTATGACGATCAAACTCTTAGAAAGGCAGAAGCGTACTATGAAGGTTTAGACGTTACAGAGCGAAAATCCTTAGAGAATTCAATTTTGGCGGGTATGCCAGGGTCAAGAAAGCTCATATCGCTTACTGATTTCAGAAAAAACCATGCTGCGGTAAGCAAAATCAGCAAACAGGAACTACAAGAAAATTTAGACTACTTTTTAAAGGCCATCATACCAGAGGCTGAGAAAATAGGCGTAAAAATGGCAATTCACCCTGATGACCCTCCCTTTTCGATTTTTGGTATTCCACGTATCGCTTCCAATTACGACGAAATCAAGTTTATATTGAACTGTTGCCCTTCACCAAGTAACGGACTCACTTTTTGTTCTGGTTCATTGGGTGCGTCAGCAACAAATGACCTCATTAAAATAATCAGGGATTTTGGTAGTAAAATCCATTTCATACATCTAAGAAATGTCGCAAGACAGAATGATGGTAGCTTTCATGAAGCCGCTCACCTTGACGGCTCTGTGCCCATGGCGAAGGTTATGGAAGAAATTGTTAAAGAGCAGAAAAGAAGACATGAAAATGGGCTAGGGAATGTTGCGATACCCATGCGACCAGATCACGGGCATGTGCTGCTTGACGATAAAAAAAGAAGCGATGCGTTTTATTCGGGTTATTCAATGATTGGTAGAGCACTCGGTATGGCGCAATTATATGGTTTGGAAAAAGGAATAAGGGCAAATTTGATATAATTTAATCGATACGATGTTTAAAGTGGTGCCGTTACGAAATAGTTTTAAAATAGCAGTAGTTGTTCTGACTGCTTTGCTGTCTTCCTGTATGGTTTCCAAGGATCGGAAAATACTTTATTTTGCACATTCATTACCCACTTCGCACCCAGTTCATAAGGGAATTCTTGACATGCAGCGGCTTTTGAACGAAAACTCAGGGGGCAAGCTTCAAATCAAGATTTTTCCTGATGGGCAATTGGGTACCGAACGTGAAGTGCTTGAGCTTTTACAGATCGGTAGCGTGGCCTTGACCAAGGTAAGTGCGGGATCAATGTCAAATTTCGCCCCTGATTATAGGGTAACGAGTATTCCCTATCTTTTTAGGGACAGTGAACATTTGTTCACTGTTCTTGAAGGCGAGGTAGGCAAACAACTTCTCGAGGGTGGCAGCGAATATCTTCTTAGAGGGCTTTGCTTTTATGATGCCGGTAGTAGAAGCTTTTATTCAAAAAAGAAGGCGATCAATACCCCAGATGATTTAAAGGGTATGAAGATTAGGGTGATGAACGACCAAATGGCGGTTGATATGGTAAATACGCTGGGCGGGTCTGCCACTCCCATGGCATACGGTGAGCTGTATACCGCATTGCAGCAGAATGTAGTTGATGGGGCAGAGAACAATATCCCCTCCTTTGTAACTTCGAACCATTACGAAGTGTGCAAAAACTATACTTTTGATCAGCATACCATGGTACCTGATGTGGTTGTGGTGGGTACAAAATTCTGGAACTTACTAAGCGATACAGAAAAAAAATGGTTGCAATCGGCAGCTGATGCAAGTGTCAAAAGCCAAAGAAAGTACTGGAAGGAAACCGTAAAAAAAAATATGGAGGTGCTCAAAAAAGCGAATGTTCAATTTATTTATCCCGATAAAAGTGAATTTTCGATAAAATCACGCCCCGTAATGGAACGGATGATGAAAGACCCCAAAATGAAAATATTAATTGAAAAGATAAAGGCCAATTAATGGAACGAATGTATCGAGTGCTCAACAAGGGAATAGAAACACTTTTGCTCCTGATTTTTGGGTTGTTGGTCATTGATGTGGTTTGGCAGGTGGTCTCCCGCTACATTATTGGCCAGTCTAGTTCATTTACCGAAGAGTATGCCCGTTTTTCTTTGATCTGGTTAACGGTCTTGGGTGCGGCGTATATCAATGGACAAAAAGAGGGCCACCTTTCCATGGATTTTCTCTTGTCAAAACTTTCCACAGAAAAACGACATGCTAGACAGAAAGTAATACAATGGCTCATGGCAATTTTCGCCTTGGTGATTATGGTGATCGGTGGTGGAAACCTAGTGTATACCACACTCAGCTTGGGACAAATGTCATCGGCCCTGCAGATACCTTTGGGTTATATTTATGCCATAGTGCCCCTATGTGGTCTGATTATTATTTTCTTTTCTATATACAATATCAAAAAACTAAACTTTGAATAAATGAGCATAGAGCTGATAAGTGTGATTGTTCTTTTTGTGAGTTTTATGGGGCTTTTGGCCTATGGGGTTCCAGTGGCGTATTCCATAGGTATTTCCACTACGCTCACTTTAATATTGAACATCGCATTTTTACCTTCGATTACTACGATCAGTCAACGTATGACCACCGGTATCGATAATTTTGCCCTGCTTGCAATTCCGTTTTTCATTCTTGCCGGTGAGCTGATGAACCGTGGCGGTATTGCAAAACGGTTGATCGAATTTGCAAAATCATTAATAGGGAGCTTGCCCGGAGGCCTGGCATACGTAAATATTATCTCGGCAATGCTCTTTGGTGCGATTTCAGGATCGGCCATTGCAGCGGCATCGGCCATCGGTAGTACATTGACCGATAAAATGGAGAAAGAAGGTTACCCGAGGGAATTCAGTGCGGCCGTAAATATCAGTTCGTCAACAACGGGCCTGTTGATACCCCCGAGCAACGTACTTATTATTTTCGCCTTGGCCAGTGGCGGTACGGCATCGGTAGCAGCACTCTTTATTGCCGGATACATTCCCGGTATTTTAGTAGGTCTCGCTATCATGCTGATGGTCTATATCTATGCTAAACGTAACAACCTACCAAAAGCCGATCGGGTTGGTTTTAAGAAACTGTTCGCTGACTTTAAAAATGCCTTTCTTAGTCTGACCCTTCTGATAATAGTAGTTGGCGGAATTGTTGCCGGTATTTTTACGGCCACCGAAGCTGCTGCCATTGCAGTTGTTTATGCCGCCTTATTGGGTTTTCTCAACAGAGAATTGAAATTTTCCGATTTTAGGCCCGTATTATTGAAAAGTGCCCGAACAACCGCAATAGTAATGTTCTTGATCGCAACCTCTATGGCCATGTCATGGCTTTTTTCATTTGAGGGCATACCCCAAATATTGACCAGTTTGTTGGTAGATACGGTCAGCAACCCCATATTGGTATTTTTGTTGATCAATATTATTTTGTTGATTGTAGGAACGTTTATGGATATGACCCCGGCAGTACTAATTTTTACCCCCATATTTTTACCGGTGGCCATGGCCTTAGGCATGCATCCCGTTCAGTTTGGTATGATCATCGTATTGAACCTTTGTATCGGTATCTGTACCCCACCAGTGGGTACACTGTTGTTTGTGGGTAGTGGTGTTGCCAAAGTTCCGGTAACAAAAGTTATCAAACCTTTGCTTCCGTTATTGGGTGCCATGGTAGCCGTACTTTTCTTAATCACCTATTTTCCTGAAATCTCATTATGGTTGCCCCGCTTTTTCGGATTGATAGATTAGAAATTATCTGATAGTTAGGTGCAAACAGAAAAATTAAAAACATAAAAAACCGACCTGCCTGCGGGCACGAAATAATTCAGATTATTTATGTGACAGTTTAAAATTAAACTGGTATAAAATAGTTTAATTATGGAAAAAGCAAAAGAAGTACATTCAGGTTTTTTATTTCATCTCAAACATAAAGACCAAGAATTAATTGACTTATACCTTGATTTAAGGAAATTTATACTTTCAATTCACCCTCAGAGCAATGAACTTTTATATCATACGCATGCATTAACATCATTATACACTATTTCAGAAAAAATGTCTGATGCCTTTTGTATGGTTTCTGTTTATTCAAACCATTTAAATCTCGGATTTAATAATGCGAATCAAGAGTTGACTGCCTATTGGGTTTGACTAAACCTGCAGGGCAGGGCTATTTTTCAACCCTTGATTGGCATAATTCCTTAGACTGTAGTGTATTCCTAAACCGCAATTGCGAAATACAGTATCAGGCCCATACTTCAGTCAGATCATACCGTACATTTTGAACCCCTTAAATC
>JAJRSY010000274.1 GCA_024278565.1 Bacteroidota bacterium | reverse complement strand
GAATTTCTTTTGGCCACAACGGCAAAATAGTGTCTTGTGCATTAGCAAGCGTACTACAAAAAAAACAGCACTAAAAACTTATACATAATTATTGATTTTCAATCATTGTTGTCCGATAAAACCTGCCTGCCGGCCAGGCAGGTTTTAATCGGACAACAGTGATTTTTAATCTCTTAGGGTTTAACCAGCCTGCCGGCTGGCAGGTTCCCCGGCTTGCATCACATTAAGAGGGAAGTTTGAAAACCTTAGGTTTTCATTGAAAAAACTTTCTTCCACTAAATACCTCGTATGCTTGTTATTTTAATCCAACGAACGTGTAGCTGTGATTCACTCACAGGCCCACTTAAAATTGGCGATTTTGTCATTGGAGGCCGTCGATAGGTTATAGTGCCACCATTCGGTTCTGATTGACCAAAAGCCGTGCCGCTCCATCGTTTCTTTCAGTAATTTTCTATTGTCGAGAATTTCTTGGGGCAGGTCCAAATTATCATGGTAAGCTCTTTTTCCGAAAAAATCGAAGTCCGTGCCCATATCAAGTTCTTCTCCCTCCAAAGTGACCAAGGTAATATCAACGGCCCCACCCTTGTTATGGATCGAACCCTTAACGGGGTTGGCCACATATTGCGGATTCGGTACGATTTTCCACATTCTGTACTGTACCGAGTTGGGTCGGTAACAGTCATAAAATTTAATCTTTACCCCCTTCTTCTTAAAATCATTGTTTGCCTCAAGCAATGCCCTTGCCGTTTTTACCCTTGTGTAACATTCGGCACAATCATAAACCTTGGCCTTTAAGAAATTGTTCTCGGTAGCATAGCGCATATCGTACACAAAGCCATCGCTGAAATCGGCCAATCTTATAAAGGTGCTATCTGCCATACCCTCAAAAGACCTGAATGTTTTTTCTTTGATGACCTCAGGGGGTTTTACGGTATCGAAAACCTCAATAACTTCCTTCGTCATTTCTGTGTCTCCTTTTTTTTGCGCACTTTCTTTACAGGCATACACTACAAGCAAAAACAATACGGCACTACTGATCGTTTTCTTCATAGTAAAGTTCAAGATACAGATTTATTTTTATAATTTTTTGTAACCTGACCTACACCATAGCAACTAATTTCAGCAATGGTTGTGAAAACGGTCATGGGCTTCTTTCTTTGTGAAAAATGAACGATGAAAAGCAATTATTAATCCAGCTATTATAAACTATGGGGCTTTAGACACTCACTGGACAAATTAAAAATGAATATGTTAAAACAATAATAACCACGGTTTCTATTCACCTATGTAATAAGAACTAGTTTAAACTTTTTATTTTTATTTTATCGCCCTATTTTTATTGTTGAAAAAATCACCAAATGAATTCAGAATTATTACAAAAATATAAAAAGCAACTTTCCAATAGTACCATTCGTAGCAGAGCAAAACACATTTCATTAAATAATGTCAACGACTCTACTTATAGCTATACATTTATCTATAAAGGTTCTGAAAGCAGACCTTATTTAATAGAGATCAAACAACATAATAAAAAGATAAATAGCACTTGCACTTGCCCTTATGATTATGGTGGGTTATGCAAACATGAAGTTGCTGGTATTGATTTTATTTTAAACAAAGAAAAAGGGAACTCAAAGCTAAATAAAGATTTATTTGGAAATACTGTTGTTGAGAAAAAAGAACCTGAGATTATTTTAGAAAATCATTTTCTCACCAAAGAGATTATAAATTTACTTGGGAATAACGTTCGTAAAGAATATTACAATCGATATACCGTTAAAACACAGTTACTAGAAAAAAATAAAATTACCACATCATCTTATAATTATTATTATGGTGAAAATCAAACTTTTATATACAAGCCCGAAAGCAATATTTTAGATACAAACTGTTCTTGTAGAGATAAGAAGAAGTATTGTGAACATATTACAACGGCACTTTCTTACATTCTTAAAAAATATGGCGAAAATATTTTTAGTCCAAATTATTTAAACGATTCCATTGCAGCATTTTTACAAGGCTATGATATCTCCTTAGATGATGATTATGAAAAATTATTTAAATTTTCTTTAGGTATTAATGGTTTGGAAGTTGTTGAAAAGGTTAAAAACATTGTACCTTCTTTAGCTGTTGCAAAAGAAAATATTATTCCAACGATAGAGAAAAAGGATTTGTTATATATTCTAAAAGAAGAAGAAAAAACTACTGAAAGAACACATGGTTTAGGCTTCTGTATTGAGTTATCCACTCAAAAAAAAATTCCTTATTTTAACTTAATACCATTCAGGGCAAAATACAAAAAAAGAAGTGCTGAATTTATTTCGTCTTTTCAGGATATTGATAATTATGATTTTATTGAATTGACAAAAAACTTCACTGCTGAAGATAAATTAATAACAATAAAAGCGTTGGGTTTTCAAGATTTTAATTATAATTCCATTGATGATTTTAGTATTGAAAACTTTAGAAAAGCATTTATCAGTTTTCAAGATTTTATTAAAGCATCGAAAAAACAGTTGTTTTTTGAGAAAAAAAATCAAAAATCACTTATAAGAAAGAACCTAAAACCGATAATTTTTAAGCCCGATAACCCTAAAATATTTTTCACCTTAACAGAAAGGGAAGATTTTTATACCCTTAAAGGAAAATTAGCAATTGAAGGTAAAACATATCAAATAGACTCTAGTCTAGTAAAAATATATCCTTTTTTCTGTAAAATAAAAGAGAATATCTATTTTTTTGATAATCTGTACAATTACATTTATATCAATAAATTTCAAAATAAAGGGGAATTGAATTTTCAAAAAAAGGATTTCCCCCAATTATATAAAGAAATCATAGCACCTTTAACAGCACATTTTGAAGTTAAAACCACTGTTTATAAGAAGTCGAAGAAAAAAACAATAGAGACCAATTTAAAAAAACAAGTATATCTTTCTGACTATGAAGGAGAATATGTGATTTTTAAATTAGCGGTTCAATATGATGAAAAGCTGATATTATTACATTCAAAAGAACAATTATTTGATGAAAAAGAACAAAAAATAGCACCTCGAAATGATGCCTTCGAAAATGATTTTTTAGAAGAATTTAAAGATTTGCACCCTGATTTTGAACATCAAGAAACTGTTTTTTCCTTAACACCTTACCAACTTATTGAAAACGAGTGGCTTTTAAAAGCGTCTGAAAAACTAAAACATAAAAGCATAACTATTTTTGGCGCAAATGACTTAAAGTCATTTAAGTACAATTTAAACAAGCCAGTGGTTTCCATGAGCGTTAAATCAAATATAGATTGGTTTGATTTAGAAATAGTAGTAAAATTTGGGAAAGAACAGGTTTCTCTTAAAGAGATTAGAAAAGCTTTATTAAATAAAAGTAAGTATATACAATTAAATGATGGTAGCCTTGGTATTTTGCCTGAAAAATGGCTTAAAAAACTAGTTACCTATTTTAAAGTAGGAGAGGTTAAAAATGATTCCATAAAAATTTCCAACTATCAATTTAATATTATTGATGAGTTACATGATGAATTAGAAACCACACCAAAATTTTTAATAGAACTACAACAAAAAAAGTTACGCTTACAAAACCTAGAAACTTCAATATCACTAAATGTTCCAAAAAATATTAAAGCAACTTTGCGACCCTACCAAAAACAAGGTTTAAACTGGTTGGGGTTTTTAGATGAAAATAAATTGGGCGGATGCCTTGCTGACGACATGGGTTTAGGTAAAACCTTGCAAGTCATTACGTTTTTAAGTCATCTAAAATCAAAAAAGAAAGCTAAATATCCGCATTTGGTTATTATGCCAACTTCTTTGATTTTTAATTGGGAAAAAGAAATCGAAAAATTTTGCCCTTCACTAAAAACACTTTCTTATATAGGTTCTAAAAGAAAAGAGTTGTTAAAATATTTCTCTAAACACGACATCATTCTTTCAACCTATGGTTCATTGTTAAATGATATTGATTTTTTAAAAGACACCAAATTCGGTTATGTGATTTTAGATGAAAGTCAAGCTATTAAAAATCCGAATTCAAAACGATACAAAGCAGTAAGGTTATTGCAATCTGAAAATAGATTGGCATTGACAGGAACACCAATTGAAAATAATACATTTGACCTATATGCTCAGATGAACTTTTTAAATCCTGGTATTTTAGGAGCAATGTCTCATTTTAAAAAAGAATTTTCAGAGGCAATAGATAAAAACAAAGACGAACAAGCCTCATTCTTATTGGGTAAAATAATTCATCCTTTTTTATTAAGACGAACCAAAAAACAAGTTGCCAATGATCTACCAGAAAAAACCGAAACCATTTTATATTGTGAAATGGGTGTTGAGCAAAGAAAGGTATATGATGTTTTTAAAAACAAATTCCGTGATTATCTCTTAAATAAAATTGATAAAAATGGCGTGGCAAAATCACAAATGTATGTTTTGGAAGGACTGACCAAACTACGCCAAATTTGTAATTCTCCTGAATTATTAAACGATGATGGTGATTTTGGAAAAGCTTCTATTAAATTAGATATACTTATTGAAAATATAAGAAGTAAGACCGCTGACCATAAAATATTAGTGTTTTCACAATTTACATCAATGTTAAAACTAATAAAAGATAGGTTGGAAGAGTACGATATTGTTTACGAATATCTTGATGGAAAAACAAGGAACAGAGAAGAAAAAGTGCAAAATTTTCAAGAGAACAATAAGATCAGGGTTTTTCTAATCAGTTTAAAAGCTGGAGGAGTTGGTTTGAATTTAATGGCGGCCGATTATGTTTTTTTAGTTGATCCATGGTGGAACCCCGCTGTTGAAAATCAGGCCATTGATCGCTGTTACAGAATTGGGCAAGATAAAAAGGTAATGGCTTACAAAATGATCTGTAAAGATACTATTGAAGAAAAAATAACCAATCTTCAAAATAAAAAGAAGCAAGTTTCTGAAAGTATAATTCAAGTTGATAAAATCAAAAAAACATTTGATGCCAAACAAATAAAAGAACTTTTCAGTTAATTTCATCTACTTCACGCTATATGAGGTAGAATAAATAGACTTTGTTTCCGCTTTCTACAATACATACCTAAATCTCTTTTGTGTTTTTGGTTTTTGACGTCCAATACCTTACCCTACCCTAATAGTCGGCAGCTATGCACCCTCTACCTTTCCATCACAACCCTTAGAGCCACACTATCAAAATATCAGAGCCGATTCTTCTCATCTATATTAATACTCTTAAACGAATAGGTTCTGAGTAGCCGTTCAAAAATACATTTAGAACCAAAATACTTCCAATTCAATTGGTATTTCAATCTTCTTTTATGACTTTTATAAAGATGTTGGCAACGACTAAAAAAACAAAACCATGAACAGGAAGGTACTCGCAATTTTTATTTTCACAACTTTGCGCTGTGCAAATAGCTGCAAAGAACCAGTAAGCGAAAAAACAGAGAACACCACCAATCAAACAGTCGACTTTAAACAGGAAAAGAAAGCTATTTTAGAAACAATAAATAATGAAACCAAAGCCACTTTTCAAAGGAACTATGAAAGCTGGAAAGAAAAACGGGTTCATGACCCGACCATAACCAAAACATACATAAACTTTGTGGACAGTACTTTTTCAGAGTCCATTGGCTGGAATAAGATCAGTAAGTTTCCTTGCCCCCGTAAACAAACCCGTCAACGTGCACCCCTCCTTCCATTGGGTATTGTTTACTGCTCTCCATTGCTTTTCTGACTTTATGCATAAATGTCCAAGAGGTGGTTGGTAAAATGCTATAGCGTTTAGCTACTTGTTGGGAGGATATTCCTTTTGTGGTAGCACTCATCTTGAAAACAATGGTAAATACTTTACGGATCCCAAAACGAATTCGATGGAATAAAGTGTTAGCGGTGGGGCTTTCTATATGATGGCACTTATTGCAATCCCCAGTCAAGTTCTTTTTGCGTATCGTATGCTTTTCACGACCACACTTTTTACAACTAAAGCCTGCTCCATTTTATATCGGCCAAGTACTGGTAAACAAGCCATGTCATCTTTAAATCTATCTGTGAACCCTAACAGATCTTCGCCTTTAAGTATCATAAAAAATTATTTCTGTGATTTTAAGTGATTATTTGTAACCCTCTAAAATCAAATAAAGTGCCGTCTTCATAAGGGCGAAATTCATACCCATGCATGTGGTACACCAGTTTTAATCCTGCTTTGCTTAGTTGTTTTCCGGCCGCATTGAATACTTCAACAGCTTCTTTTGTATTGTTGATATCGAAATCGTCTCCTTTATGGTCTATCCATGCGCACATGACATAAGTAGCACCGTAAGCTTTTGCGCTTTCGATTACCTTACCCACATCATTCTTTAAATCCTTGATAACCACCCTGTACACTGACCATATTAAAATTACGTTCGGCGAGCATGACCTTAAATTCTTCCAACGGTACTCCATAAGAATCACCACCTTCCAAATTGGTAACGCCCCAAGATTGGATCAAGTCCAAAGTACCCGGTACATCTTTTTTAAATTGATTACGAAGGCTGCAATAGTTGTAAACCCGTTTATTGGACCGACAGCGAATAGGCAAAAGTCATTACGAGCGTAAGTAGTGCTAATTTTTTCATTTTGTTGTTGTTATTTTTGTTTTTGAGCTTGAACTTGAATTAACCTGCATGTCTGCTTAGGTCAAAAGATTTCCCTCGGCATCCCATGTGGCAATAGTAGCACGGGTACTTTGATCGATACATTTGGCAATCCATTCAGGGTCGTACTCCACACCGTGTTGATCTAGTACATCTTGCGGCACGCCGTCCCATATATTGGGCATATTGCCTTTATAGCCCAAATCGGCAATGCCCATTTTTGAGGTGTAATAGCCCGAAACAACTAGATTTCGCATTAGGGCAAAAAATTGTATTTCCAAGGTCTGTTCGTCTAGGGGCACCTCTGTATCGTGATAGGCAATAGGATCCAGTATTTTTTTCTGCTGCTCTAAGGTGGCTGTTTTGAATTCAGCCCCAAACTCGGTATTGCATTTATGATCGAGCCACATCAGGCCACCCAATAAGGGGGTCTCTAGTTCGGGAATATCTTTTCCCATAAATTCTATAAACTCTGGCACCTCGGCCTCAATGGGTCCACCATGAGGTTCTTTCGGGGGAAGGATCACGGTACTCAAAACGGCAATGGTCTCCATTTCATGTTCGTTAAAAAGTGTCTCGGCATTTAGTTTCTCAATACGTTCTAACTCTTCAGGGGTTCTTCCAAAAAAATCAGGATCACTACTGTGGGCTATATCCGTTGTTGTTTTATCGCCTTCGGTTTTACAACCGTGAAAAACAATGGCCGATGCCCCTGCACCCAAAATTATGGTTTGTATACTTTTTCTTCTATCCATCTTTAGATATTTTGCTTTTTCAATTGTTCGATAATATAATCGCTTGCCCTCCATGAGAGCGCTAGAATCGTCCATGTACAATTTTTATCCGCTTGCGAAACAAAAGGCCCCGCATCCACAATAAAAACGTTATCTACATCGTGCAATTGGTTGAATTTATTGGTGACCGAAGTTTTAGGGTCATTGCCCATTCGTGTCGTACCCACCTCATGAATGATTTCACCAGGAGCACGTAAACCATAATCATCATCTTTACCAGACTTACCACCCCATATTTGTTGACCGCCCATATTATGAATCAATTCTTCAAAAGTGTCTTGCATATGTTTGGCCTGTTTCTTTTCATGATCGGACCATTTATAATTGAACTTTAATACCGGGATACCAAATTGGTCGAGCGTGGTTGGATCGATCTCGCAGTAATTTTCTTTAAGGGCAATACCTTCGCCACGGCCACCAAAACCAACTACGGAACCATAATACTTCTTAACATCATCACGGAGTGTGTCGCCGTAGCCCCCTATTTTGGCACCAAAGAATTCATTGAACGCATTGGCGTCAAAACCAAAACCGTAGTTTGGCACTCCCATGCCACCCCATACTTCAATATGATACCCACGTGGGAAATCTAATTTTGAATTATCGCCCCACCATGGAGAATATACATGCATACCCCCTACACCATCTTCATTATAGGATGTATTTCGGTTCATGAGGCCAGGTATGAATCCGGTAGCACTTGCACCTGTCGAATCATGCAAATATTTACCGACAATATCGCTGCTATTTCCCAGCCCGTTAGGGTGTTGTGGACTTTTCGAATTGAGCAGGATTCGAGCCGAGCTACAGGCCGATGCTGCCAAAATGACCACTCTGGCCTTTAGTTGGTATTCTTTTCTGTCTTCCTTATTGACATAGGATATTCCCGTGGCTTTTCCTTCGGCGTTCGTAGTCACTTCCCGTACCATGGAATTTACATAAATACGGATCTTACCACCACTTTTTTGTGCCGGAAATATCAAACAACTCCCAGACGAGAAGTCTGCATAAACTGAGCATGATCTTGAACACTGTCCGCAATAAAAACAAACACCCCTATCTTTGTTGATTTTCTTGGTCAACATTGACATACGGCTAGGAATTACCGGAATACCCGTTTTTTTTGCGCCCTTGATATAAAAAAGTTCATGCAATCTGGGTTTTGGTGGAGGTATAAAAAATCCGTCTGGGTCATTCTCCAAACCTTCATTGGTGCCAAAAACACCGATAAGTTTATCAACCTTGTCGTAATATGGTTTTACATCGTCATAACCTATAGGCCAATCTTCTCCTAAGCCATCGCGTGTCTTTCCCTTAAAGTCTTTTGGGCCGAATCGCAGTGAAATACGACCCCAGTGGTTGGTTCGCCCTCCTAGCATTCTAGATCGCCACCACTTGAAGTTGGTGCCTTCTGCTTGGGTATATGGTTCACCTTCTACTTCCCAGTCGCCCCAAGACATATCCCATTCTCCAAAAGCCCGATCCGTGCCCGCACCCCTTCTGGGTGACTCGTAGGGCCATTTCAATTGGGTCATGGTCTTGGGATCGGCGGGATCAAAAAACGGACCTGCCTCAACAACGGCCACATTAAAACCGGCATCGGCCAATTGTTTTGTAGCCATTCCTCCTCCTGCGCCCGAGCCAACTATGATTACGTCATATACCTCAGGAGATTCTATTATTTGCATAATTGTTTATTTATTCGCTACAATTTAGTGTTTTCCTTAAAATTAATAGGTGATTTCAAAAATCAAAATAACCAGTTTCGTATGAGACCTCTACTATTTACCATGCTATTTGGATTTGTCACCGCCACCACCTTTTATGGGCAAGGAACCATATTTGAAGAAAAAATAAAATTTCTGTTTTTCATTCGAAGATTTGAAAACAAGGCAGCTCAATATGTTATACGTTGGGTGTACGACAAATTTCCCTTTCTGTTCAATAGAATACCATTTTACCGGACTGTCCTCCCCCGACCCCTCCAGAGGGAGGGGGGGCAGATCCTGCAAAAGCCGGGGGTTCATAGATGTCGAGAAACGGCTCCCTCCCTTCGGGGGAGGGTTAGCCTGCCTGCCGGACAAGCAGGGGTGGGGACGGCTCCAAAGTGAAACTGTCCATATCTGTTCGGTTTAGGGAAATTTGTCGTGCACCCTATACGTTTTTCAACAAAAAACCATGTAAAATTTTGTTGGATGCTAGTATTTCCTTACCAGAAAAAGCACTTCCAGCACCTTCAAAATCAGAAGTTTCACCTCCTGCTTCTTTGATAATCAACAATCCGGCCACCACATCCCAGGGGTTCAGGTTAAACTCAAAATAGAAATCAAAACGACCACAGGCCACATAAACCAAATCTACGGCCGCTGACCCCAAACGCCTGACACCTCGTGTAGTACACATATACTTTTCCAGCATCGCCATATATCGTTCGATATTCTCAAAACGGTAGTACGGAAATCCCGTGGCGGCCAAAGAGGCTTCTACTGTTTTTGTTTTAGACACATGAATCGATTGGTTGTTCAGAAAAGCACCGCCATTTTTGGTCGCCTAAAAAAGTTCATCCAATTCAGGTATAAAAACAGCGCCCACTAAAATATCCTCGTCTTGTGACAAGGCGACACTTACTGAATAAATGGGCAGACCAAATAAAAAATTAGTCGTTCCATCCAAAGGATCGATAATCCACCGCAATGATTTTTTAGATTGAACCACTGTTTCTTCCTCTGTTAAAAAGCCTGCCTCGGGTACGATCTTGCCAAGACTTTCAACAATATCCCCTCAGCAGTTTTATCCACATAAGAAACATAAGTTATTTAAAGATTTGTCAACTATTTTCTTGGACTTCACTTTGCCCTGCTGCTGTTTGATGTAGGAGCCTACCTCAAGTACAACCTCATTAACTTTTTGACTGATCTTTTTTAAAACCATCCCCATTATATACAAAAAACAATTCTCTTCAAATATCAATCTCAATTGACCCACAAAGCAAAGGCAACCTTTCTGTCTCATTGTCATATTGAATTGGCCGTACTGAATACTGATTTTTTTCAAAAATGTGAGGTGGTATTAATCAGCTGTTCGTGTCATGCCATCTGCAGCAACAATAGTATAATCTGCTATTTTCGCTTTTTCGGTATCGGTCATTTCGTCCCATTCAGATCGGGTCACCGTGGTGATTGATTTAATGTCGAGTTCAGGTTTCATTTTATGCAACCACCATATAATACCCCTTTCGTTATTGGAGTGGTAAGCACCATTGATATGCATTAACAATTGACCCTTCTCAAAATTAATAGCAGAAAAATGGGCCATGGTCGCATCTTTGGACGCTTGTGCCATTTGTATGTTCAACATGTTTTCGGGTATATGCCCTCCCATTTTATCTTTCATGTCAGCGTAAACGGCTGCATCAAAATGCTTTTCAAAATCAGGGCCTATCAATGCCAATGCTTCAGGGCTCAACTCTATTAAAGCAGCCATTCCACTTTTATTAATCATAGAAGCATACCTTCTGGGAATATTGGTGGCGATAAAACGCAGTTCGTTTTCTTTTGCAAAATCTACCAAAGGCTTATAGTCAGTTTTGTAATTACCCCACATTTGAGTTATTTCGCCAAGCATTTTTTTTTCAGGATAAAAGCCCGCCAAGTACTCGTTCAACACCAATTGGTTTCCGTTTTCGAACATCTCGGCCCCAAAAAAAAGCTTCTCCTTCTTAATTTTATAAAAGCTGTTTGCCATTTCCAATTGCAACCAATGTGAAATAGGGTTGTTATGGTATTCACCAAAGAATACCATATCGGCCTTTGCCAAATCAGCGACCATTTTATCGTACTTGGTTATTTTCCCCTTCTGGTTATAAAGTTGATAAGCGGGTTTATCCTGTGCTGACAAAGACGCCATAAAAACAAATAAGATGACTGTAAAAAACTTTGTTGTTTTCATAAGGTATATTCAAAATAATTGACAGCTCGAGAGATTTCCACATTGTAATTTCCCCAAGTAATATTTTACTATTATTCTCTGATTGGCACCAGTAATTACCGCTAAAAAAAGATTTTTTAAAAAAGAATCCGCTTAAGCAAAACTATACCAATTACTATTCTCATTATAATCTTCGATTTGAGTGGTGGTATTCTTGCAATGAAACGATTTTATCACTTGTGAAACATCTAATTTGATAACATTCAAACAGTTGGAAACCAAATCTTTATGAAAGCCTTCTCCTCCCATTTCCAATACAAAATTGGCAGAGATGATTCTAGAGAAAACTTTTCCGAGATCGATCATTTTTCGTTGGCTTAGTCCAGTCGTAAAATTGAAATCCAATTCGTTTTTAAAAAAAGAATCCAGTTTATTGGTTAGCTCATAGTCCTTAAAAAATCTATACACATTCAGTTCTTTTTTACGGATCATCAATTTACCTATCATTTGGGTAATTTGGGTGTAAAGCATTTCGTTTGAACCTTCAAAAATCTGAAAGGCCCTACTATCCATAATTCCCCTACCCCCGATATTGCTCATATCGAAGCCCATTGCGCCGGACAACTGTGTTAGGGTGTGGGCGGCTTCTTGCATCAAATCGGTCACATAGGTCTTCATCGTATTCGCTTCTATGCTTTCAGATGAAAGGTCATTTTCAATACCACTGTGGGCACTACTTCTAAAGCACATTGCAGAAGTTACCGTAAACGCACTTTGAATTTTGGCAATCTGAAATTGCACTTGATCAAGTGCCAATAAGTTTTTACCACCCACAATGCGCTCGTTACAGTACTTTATGGACTCGTCTAACATTCTTTTGATAAACCCAATTGCCATACCCGGAAACTGCATTCTACTTCTGTGCAAAAGATCCAACATCATTTTCACACCAGAGGATTCTGGTTGTAATTTGTATTGGGCGGGCACTTGAATATCAACCTTGTTTATACCATAGGGAATCATATAGAGTCCCAGGTTATCGTAATATTTCTCAACTGTTATTCGCTGGTTCGGTTGTGAAACATCACATACGAAAAAATCAATATCCCTTCCTAAATTGCCGTTACTGCCTTTCTCACGGGAAGTCATCAACCAATAATCGGCCATGCCCGTCAAACCTTGCCAATGTTTGGTCCCTTTTATGGTGTAACTATTCCCGTTTTTTTCATTATAGGTCTGCATTGACAATGCATCACTTCCAAAATCGGGTTCGGTGATCATCAGTCCGCCCATATTCTGTTTTTCTAAAAATCTTTTGAAAATATCACCCTTAATGGCTTCATTGGCGTATTTGGCAACAGGCTCTAAAAACAGGGCTATGTTTATTCCGAAGGTCAATGACAGTGCCAACGATTCATAAGATGCTGCCGATAGAATACCAAGACACTCCTTCACCTTAAGCCCCCTTCCCCCAAATTTTTCAGGAATGGCCACCGACAAAGGCGCATGAGACATAATATCCCTCATAGCAACAACGGGAAGGCCCCTGTTCTTACTAAACTCGTTGATATCGTATTTTTCATGAAATACATTTACCAAGGTTTTTTCAAACTCTTTGATGTAATCGGCAAAATTTTTATGCATAATTGTTTTGTTGGTGAACTAAAATAATATCCTATCAGTTCCTTGTTTTAATTATTTACAAAAGTAACCAAATTTGCTATTTTTTAAGGTTTTTTAGAGGTAGTTTTCTGCAATAAAAACATCTTGAAATCTACCAGCCAATCGAGAAAGAGTCACGAGGAACTGTATTGATTATTATTTTGGGAAACACCCATCAAGGCAAGTTTTCAAGCAGAAACCGTTTGACATTGCCGCCCATCACCTTTCTGATGTCATTTTCAGAAATTGAAAGATTTAACATGGCCTCTACATAAAGTGGCATTCCGGTCACATCGGTGTGTATTTCTATGGCACCATCAAAATCAGAACCCAAGGCCACATAATCGGATCCCACCAAATCAATACAGTACTTGATCGCTTTGGCTGTTGACGCCGGGGTATTGCCACAGGTTGCAGGTTCAAACATCGCAATACCGATCAAGCCACCCGATGCCGCTATTTTTTTTAAGTGTTTGTCTGATAGGTTACGTACTGTTTCACAGATACCTTGAACACCTGTATGTGATGACACAACAGGGCGGGTTGTAATTTCAAAAATATCATCCAATAATTTTGGTGATGAATGGGTCACATCAACGATCATTCGCTTTTGCTGCATTTTTTTTATCACCTCAACACCAAAATCGGTAAGTCCGGCCTTGGAGACCCCATGTGCCGAACCGCCCAACTTATTGTCAAAAAAATGTACAGGCGCCATCATACGCACTCCAGCATCGTAGAGACGATCCACATTTTCCAATTTACCGCTTAGGGCATGCATTCCTTCAATTCCTAAAAACCCTGCTGTTATATCATTGGTTTGTTTTCTGTCGGACACATACTGCCTCATATCGGCCGCCGATTTAATGACACGAAAACTGCCATTTGATTCCTCCTCAAAATCATGCAGTGCATCACATTGGGCAATAGCTCTTTCGGTCAGGTCGAACCACGACGGGAAAGGTCTTCCCTGTAAAATGAAAGGCAAGGTAATTTGATCGGTTTCTCCCGTATTGCTATCGAAATTCATGTTCTTGGGGGCTTTTGTCACAATCGTAAAGCCCTGTATGCCCATATTCACTGCCAACATTCTAGGAATATCAACAGAACCATAGTCATGCTTCTCTAGCAGGTCACGTTTCCAAAGCAAGGCATCACAATGCAGATCGGCCACAAAATCAAGCGAATTATACAATTCCTGTGTCCTCTTCGAAGCTGTGTAAGGAGCTGAAATGGTAACCGTATTAAACTTTTTGTCCAGTTTTTGTGGAACAATGGCGGTTGCCAAAAAGTAGATTCCCAAAAGAACCAAAGCAATTACCAAAAGTATTTTTCTTGGTTTTTTCATTTCAATTATTATTTACTATTGATCTCATTTTTTATAAAGGTGATTTATAGGACATGAAAGTACTCAAAAACAAGATAGATTACAGCTAACTTTCAAATTGTAAAGAGACATTGCGGATTTGTGTTTTTACACACAACTCTAGTCTAGAATCAAAAAGGCCCTGACGTTACTACCGTCAGAGCCTTGAAACAAACCAACTCAAACTAAAATCATTCTCCTCGATAGTAAGACGGTCCAAAAACCCCGTTCTGTGCTACGACCAAGGGGGTCAACTGCGAACCGTACCTGAACGCGGTGTTCAGCCAAAGTACTTCGCCCGTATTAGCGTTCATACCCATGAGGCCTACCTTATTATCCGTATCCGTACGATTAATATCGTGCCCGTGAAAGAACAGGCGGCCATTGGCATAGACCGGACTGTTATCTATGCGAACATCATCACGAAACCATAACTGCTTCCCATCCGATAGCGTTACAGCAAATGGGCGACCGTTGGCAAAAGGAAAACTGGAAGCTTCTTCATATATCCCAAAAACCACATTTTCCACGATTACAGGACTCCAAATAGTATCGAAACCTGTGTCTAATTTCCATATAATGTTCCCTGTACCGACATCCAGACAGTACATGGCAGAACGAATGGATTGCCCCGTGGGAATAGCATGTACCACTAGCCTGTTCCCTGATATGTTGGGCGTACCCATACCATTCGCCTCAAAAACCCATTGTACCTCGAAGGTCTCTGCGTTCAAAGCATACAGGTTCTTTGCCGGCACAAAAAGTGTGTTGTCGATAATTACCGGTGTTCCGCTAATATCGTGGGGCAGTTCGCGCTTATCCAACAGTTTTCCCGTTTGCTTGTCCAACACATGAATGTAGGCGGGAAGGTCGCTTATAAAACCTTCTTCAGAGAACACGTATACCTTATCGCCATGCACAATGGGCGTGCCGGCTTCGTTGAGCACGCGATCAAGTTCG
>JAJRSY010000273.1 GCA_024278565.1 Bacteroidota bacterium | reverse complement strand
TTCGATTTTCCGTACATCGCACGCCGTATGATCGTTCATGGTATCGAACTACCTTATAAACTAAATTTATTCGGCAAAAAACCTTGGGAAGTACCGCACTTGGATACTATGGAACTCTGGAAATTTGGAGACTATAAACATTATACCTCGTTGAAACTAATGGCCAATGTGCTGGGCATTCCCTCTCCCAAGCAAGACATTGATGGTAGTATGGTTCGGCAAGTATATTATGAAGAGAACGACCTAGACCGTATCATTACCTACTGTGAGTTGGATGTGGTCACCACCGCCCAGGTATTTATCAGGTTACGAAATGACACCCTTTTAGACACTAGCGAAATAAAGAAAATTTGATTTGCACCGTAGGTTTAACAAGCACTCCGAAGCAATTACTTTAGCTATATTCTGAAAAACGACTGATTTGGTATGTTGATGATAACCTGCCGGCAGGCAGGTCAACATGGTGGGAATAAATCAATAGACGTTAGACCATAGACCTTTAATTGTTAACTTTGACCCATGGTCTTTTACCCATTACCTTAAAAACATCTCGGGCTTTCAGTAAAATGAGCAGATCCGCCTGCCTGGCCCGGCAGGCGGGCCGAACGGGCAGGTCTAAACTCCTAAACCCATTTTCATGTTGAAGAGTTTAGAAGTTGGTGATTTGGATGTTTATTGAACGGCACTCCTAAACCCGTTTGCAAACCCCTAAACTATACCTGCCTGCCGAATCTTGCCTGCCGGCTAGGCAGGCGGGCAGGTTAAGAACATAGCCATTACTTTCTAATCGTTGAACTTCAATTGAATATACACTGGAAAATGGTCACTATAGCCCCCAATGTACTTTCGGCCCGCATAAGTTCGATAAGGAGTGCCCTTATAACTACCCTTGAACTCGGTCAAAAAGTCTTCGTCAAAAATATTGGCATGGGCAAAACTATGGGTGCCCTTTTGGTAATTAAAAAAGTTATGGGAGACCAAGATCTGATCAAAGAGCATCCAAGATCTTTTGTAATTGGCGCTCCCCCGCTCAGGGGAAAGTAATTTTTCCATTGGGTTGTACAATCGATCTGACTGCATAAGTGCCTTGACACTTTCTGACGAGGGGCCATCATTGAAATCACCCATGATGATATAATTGGGGCTCTCGACAGTGATTTCGATCTTTGCCATAAATTCCTTCAAAACCTCAGCCGCTTTGATTCTTTTATAACTGGTTTCTTCATTTCCGCTCCTTCGTGAAGGCCAATGGTTTACAAAAATATGCACTTCCTCTTTGTTGAGCTTCCCTTTTACGTAGAGGATATCCCGGGTAGTATCCCTTCGGCCATCTTTTTCATAGATCATTAGGGCAATGGGTTCTGAATGCAGTACTTCAAAATTACTTTTACGATAAATAAGTGCGGTATCGATTCCCCTCTCATCAGGCGAATCAAAATGTACATATCCAAAATCAATACCATGCAAGGGCTCTGCACCGATTAAATCTTCTACGACCTCCTTATTTTCAACTTCGGCAATACCAATTAAAACTGGTGGGTTCTCTGTAGCCTCATTGCCGATTTCAGATATGGTCTTTGCCAATTTGTACAACTTGCGCTTGTATCTCTTAGTTGACCATTTTTTAAACCCATCTGGGGTAAAATCATCATCCAACGTATTGGGGTCGTCTTTTACATCGAAAAGGTTTTCTAAATTATAGAAACCTATTGTATGTATGTTATTATCTTTTTTATCCATAAAAATCGGAAAAAACCATGGTTTTTATCGTTGGGAGTTAAATTTACGAAAACCGTTGCCTAGATTTGTACTTTAATTGGGTTTTATGCTGGAAAAGAAAACTACAATATATGAAACGGCGGTCTTGATCGGTGTTATCAACAGAGATCAGAATGAAGAAAAAGTAAACGAATACCTTGACGAACTAGAGTTTTTGACCTTGACAGCCGGTGGGGAAGTATTAAAACGCTTTGTGCAAAAAGTAGCTGTTCCGAACCCTAAAACCTTAATCGGCAGTGGAAAGATAAAAGAAGTTGAGGCCTATGTTGAAGAACACGAAGTAGGTTCTGTTATTTTTGATGATGAGCTTAGCCCCGCACAACAACGAAATATTGAGAAAATATTACGCTGCAAAATTTTGGACCGTACCAGCCTTATACTTGATATTTTTGCCCAACGTGCCCAGACCAGCTACGCCAGAACCCAGGTCGAACTTGCACAATATGAGTTTTTGTTACCAAGACTGACCGGACTTTGGACACACCTTGAACGTCAAAAGGGGGGTATTGGAATGCGAGGCCCTGGTGAAACCGAAATAGAAACCGATCGGCGAATCGTACGTGACCGTATTACCCTGCTAAAGAAAAAGTTGTTGAAGATCGACCGTCAAATGGAGACCCAACGTGGTAACCGAGGCGCATTGGTCCGTGTTGCTTTGGTGGGGTATACCAATGTAGGAAAATCAACCTTGATGAACGTTATAAGTAAAAGCAAGGTCTTCGCCGAGAACAAGCTCTTCGCCACAGTGGATACAACGGTTCGTAAAGTGGTCATTGGCAACCTTCCATTCTTAATGAGCGATACCGTGGGTTTTATTCGAAAATTACCTACCCAACTCGTCGAAAGTTTTAAAAGCACTTTGGATGAGGTGCGTGAGGCTGACTTGCTATTGCATGTTGTTGATATTTCGCACGCCCAGTTTGAAGAACAAATAGATTCAGTAAATAAGATTCTTGCTGAAATAAAAAGTGCCGACAAAAAAAGCATCATGGTCTTTAATAAAATAGACCAATACGAACATGAAACCATTGATGCCGAT
>JAJRSY010000018.1 GCA_024278565.1 Bacteroidota bacterium | reverse complement strand
GGAAGATGTATATCAGTTCAAAATTAATGAATGAATGCCTTAATGTGTGAATAAAATAGTCTTATTTGCTTGTATACCAGTCTATTGCTTATTTATATTATTCAAGCCTGCCCGTGCCGTTCAGGCGGGCATTCACCCATTATATCATTCACCCATTGTTTTTTAAGATGTTCAAAACTAAAAATATGATCTTACCCACACAAATAGTAGTAGAACCATATACATTGGACCTGCCGGCAAGCAGGCTTTCAGGGTCTAAACCCCTACCCGCTTTGGCAGGGGCAAGCTATGTGGAAAAGTTTAGAAGTTTGGAAAGTAAGTTTAGACATTTTAACACGGTTAAGTTAAACTCCTAAACTATGTCGCTGGATCAATATTGGAAAAACATTGTGCAAAACAACCATAAGTTTTAAATCAACCCTTGTTTTCCTCTTTAACCTTTCCATCCTCGGGTTCTATTGCCAAAAGAAAGGCCGCTATAACAGCCAGGACAATTCCAGCAATTCTATAATTTCCGGGCACAACCCCCAATACAAGCATGGCAATGATAGATGTGATCAGGGGCGCGCCGGCATTGGTCATAGGTGAAACGACCATTGCTTTTCCATATCTAAAGGCGTAGACCAGGCACAATGCACCAATAGCGTTCAGTATTTGAATTGCCGCAGCCAGATACGGACCATCAGCCCCCCAATTAATATCTTGGGTGAAATCTGTCATATAAAGTGCCACAGGTATAAGAAAAATTCCTGAAACCATCATATAAAAAAAAATACTTTCCGCACTCATGGTCCGGTTTGCGGATTTCATGAAATAAGCTTGGACACCCCAGGCCGCCAATATAATTATAGCAAGTACAAACCACAAAACATCGGCTTCTGCATCAGTCTGCCCAGTTCCACCCGAATATTCAAAAAGAGGCAAGGCCAATAGTGCCAATCCAATCCCAATGACCCCCAATTTACCGGTCCTCTCCTTTAAAAATAAAAATGATAGAACAATGGTAATTACAGGGGAGAGGGAAATTATTGGAAAAATCAAATATGTAGGGCCAATGGTAACCGCATAAAAAAGGATCATTTGGCCTCCAGCTCCCAATAGTCCGATAATCAGCCCGTTTAAAATAGACTTCTTATCAGTTTCCAGCTTCCAATTCAAACGCCATAAAACATAAATAGCAGGAGGGATCATCGTAAGGGCCCATACACAATATACAAGTGTGTCAGGAAATCCATTTTCTGAAGGCAGACTGGTAAAAGCACCCCATACGCCCCAAAAAACAGTTGCTGTCAATGCAAATAAGAGCCAAGGTTTTTTCGTATTCATCTTCTATATTTTATGATTGTGCGCTATTGTACCGGTAAATGTGAAAACAGAAAAAACACTCCCCCCCCAACCTGCCTGTCCGTCAGAATCCTCTTTCTTTGGAGGGAAGTTGTGCTTCCCCTCTAAAAGGCGTGTACCGTCTAAGGCGTTTCATTCTGCACCTACCGTGAAAATACCGAGGAATCGTTTTTATATTTCAAACATTATAGATTCCTATTTTTCAACTTTTCATTTTATGAATTCGTTTAAAAATCACAAACAAACAATTTAAATTATCGAACTCGTCTTGTAAACGACCAAAAATTTTGCCTTAATTTCAGAATCTTTTTTGTCAGGGATTTAAGGACTGTTGAAATGAAATATCGGGTTAAATATACACTATTTATGTATTTTACGAAACAAAATGTAACAAATCAATAACGCAAAACGAAAGTAAACGTAAATATACATTTATAAAAAAAAGGAAATATTCTATTTATCTCATTAGTGTCTGGTAAAACCTGCCGGAAGGCAGGCGATTTTATATTTTTGTCGGACAACAGTGATAGTGAATATCAAGATACCCTTTTAAAGAGGCTGTGGAGCTTTTGAAAAAATGATATTCGTTCTTTTAAAGTATGATATTTTTCATTTTTGGCTTTTGCGCAACAGAGTGTCAAGACTTTGGTTTTGGTGTCAAAGGAGAGCATACTCATGACACATGAAAACCCGAAGTTTTACCTGCCCGTACCGTTCGGGCGGCGTTAATCATTAACGTAGCTACGGCTATGCTTTTGCCACCGCTCCACCTCGCCCATAGCTCCCGCTATGTCCTGCCTTGTTAGAAACTAGAATACGCATCCTAAATTCTCCGATTTTTCATGTGTCATGAGTATATATGACTTGGGTGTGAAAATGTTTTTATAAAATAGAAAGGCATGAGGCGATTTTGTACGCCTTCGTGCCTTCTTGGGGGAATTTAGTTAGTATTCCATTAATTTAATTTGGAAAGGATTTCATTCATTTCCTTTATGGTCGCTGCAGGGTCTTCTGCTTTGTAAATGGCCGAACCCGCTACCAGTATATCGGCCCCGGCCCCGGCAATTTCAGCGATATTGTCTAGTTTGACACCACCGTCCACTTCAATTTCTATATGTTCTAAGTTTTTGTTCTTCAGTATCTGTTTGAGTTGTTTGAGCTTGTTGATTGTATTTGGTATAAAACTTTGTCCGCCGAAACCAGGGTTTACCGACATGATCAATATCAGATCTAAATCATGTATAATATCATCCAACACGTTCAAAGGGGTGTGCGGATTAAGTGAAACGCCTGCCTTGACACCCGCTGCTTTTATCTGTTGGATCTCGCGATGTAAATGTGTCGATGCCTCATAATGAATGGTCAGGTAATCGGCTCCGGCATCAATAAAACCATCGATATGGCTACTGGGGTTTTCAATCATTAGATGCACATCCAAAGGCATTTTTGTTCTCGCTTTTAAGGCCCTTACAATTAAAGGTCCTATGGTGATTACCGGAACAAAGTGCCCATCCATTACATCAACATGAACAATATGTGCCCCTGCATTTTCTATCAATTCAATGTCTTCGCCCAATTTCCAAAAATCAGCGGATAATATTGAGGGGGCTATCTTTTTCTGTTTGCTCATAATGTTTTATTTTTTTAGTTGATGAATTCCCTTTACAAATCGTATTGAGCCTGTTTTTGAACGGATAACGATACTATGTGTAGTTACACCCCCCTCGTTGTCAAAACGAACTCCTTCTAAAAAGGATCCTTCGGTAATACCTGTTGCCGCAAAAAATGCATTATTCGATTTCACCAACGTATCTAAGGTTAATACTTCTTTTAAATCAACTTTATCTTTTTTTAACAGTGCTATTTCGTCTTCAAGAAGTGGTGTTCTCATACCTTGCATTCCACCATTAAGTGCTTTTACGGCACAAGCTGCGATAACGCCTTCCGGTGTACCCCCAATACCCATTAACACATCTACACCTGTGCCGGGTATTGCGGCCATCAAAGCCCCCATAACATCACCATCAGTATGAAGTGTAATACGAGCACCTGCTTTTCTAATACTGTTCATCAATTTTTGATGCCTTTCTTTTTTCAAAACAAAAACAGTCAAATCTCTTACTGGCCGACCTAGAGCTTCTGCGATCCGTTCTAAGTTTTCTTCGGGAGATAGGCGAATATCAATAACATGTCTGGCCTTTTTTTCAACGACCAACTTATTCATATAAAATGAATTTCCGGGATCCCACATACTGCCCCTATCTGCGACCCCTAGAACAGCAATGGCATTTGGCCTCCCTTCTGCCAATAAGCTTGTTCCTTCTACAGGGTCAACTGCAATATCAACTTCAGGACCGTGACCATTTCCCAACTCTTCTCCATTGTAAAGCATTGGGGCCTCGTCTTTCTCACCCTCACCGATAATCACAACACCTTTCATATCTACGGTGTTCAAGTAAGCCCGCATGGCGTCTACGGCCGCACCGTCTCCCCCTAACTTATCTCCAGTACCCATATACCGAGCAGATGAAATTGCAGCTGCTTCAGTAACTCTTACCAACTCCATGGCTAGATTTCTATCGAGTTGTATTCTCATATTCGTAAATCATAAATCCTGATTTATAATTGTTTTACCGCATCTACAACAGCGTCTACTGTAATGCCAAATTCTTTGTAAAGGATATCGAAAGGGGCGGAGGCGCCAAATCGATCAATACCAATAATTTTCCCGTCCAATCCTACATATTTATACCATGAAAGTGTCGCACCTGCTTCAATGGCAACCCTTTTTCTAATATTGTTCGGAAGTACAGATTCTTTGTATGATTGATCTTGTTGGTCAAAAATATCGGTTGAGGGCATAGAGACTATCCGCACCTTATGTCCAGCATCATTCAATTCTTTTTTAGCATCTACTGCGATTTCAACTTCAGATCCCGTGGCAATGACAATACTGTCAAAACCTTCATCTTCAGTTAAGACGTAACCTCCTTTTTTTGCAGATGATGCAGGTGCATAACCTAAAGTGGCTCTATCATACACGGGTAGATTTTGACGTGTTAAAACCAAGCACGTTGGTTTAGTTGTGTTTTTTAAAGCTGATTTCCAAGCTTCGGCAGTTTCATCAGCACCCATTGGCCTTATAACTGACATATTGGGCATAGACCTCAATGAAGCTAAATGTGCTATGGGCTGGTGTGTTGGCCCATCTTCTCCTAATCCAATGGAGTCATGGGTCAAAACGTATATGGCCTGTACGCCCATTAACGCTGCCATTCGCATGGCCGGGCGCATATAATCTGTAAACACAAAGAAGGTGCCGGCATACGGAAGCATTCCTCCATGCAAGGTCATGCCATTCATTATCGCACCCATACCGTGTTCTCTAACACCGTAATGAATATACCTGCCTGAAGGGTTTTTAACAGAAAAAGATTCTTCTCCTTTAGGAAAGGTTTTATTTGATGGGGATAAATCTGCAGACCCCCCCATTAGGCCGGGAATAAGTGGTGCAATATAGTCCAATACTTTTCCTGATGCGGCTCTTGTTGCCATAGAACTACCTGCTGAAAAGGCGGGAATTTCAAATGCTTTTGACGGAATGAAGCCATCCATACATTCTTCGTGTTCTTTAGCAGCTTCTGGGTGGTTGCTTTTATAGCTTTGAAAAGTAGTCTCCCAAGCTTTCATCGCATCTTCGCCAGATTTTTGGGTTTCCTCCCTTAAGGAAGTTACTTCATCAGAAACATAGAATTTTTCATTTTCAGGTAGGTTCAATGCCGCTTTTGTCAACTTGATCTCATCTTCTGGGAATGGCTCTCCATGTGCTTGTGCCGTACCTGCCCTGTTCGGACTGCCAAAACCTATTTGGGTTGTACATATAATAATAGAAGCCTGTATTTTGTTGTCTTTAGCAGCTTGAATGGCTTTTTCTATTTCGTCATAATTATGACCATCTATATTTTGTACGTGCCAATCGTACCCTTCGAAACGTTTCGTAACATCGTCACTATAGGAGAGTTCTATTTTACCATCGATGGTTATGTTATTACTATCATAAAACACGATTAATTTTTCTAATTTGTTGTGCCCGGCAAAACCGGCAGCTTCATGAGATATTCCTTCTTGAAGACACCCATCACCAACGATAACATAAGTATAGTGGTCTATGATTTTTGCATCGCTTTTATTAAAACGGGCAGCTAATGATTTTTCAGCCAACGCCATTCCTACGCCATTAGCAAGACCTTGACCTAATGGTCCGGTGGTGGTTTCTACGCCTACTGTTTCATAATTTTCAGGATGCCCGGGAGTCTTGCTCTCCCATTGGCGAAAGTTTTTCAGATCATCTATTGACATGTCATAGCCATATAAATGAAGTAGACTGTAAATTAACATGCTTCCATGACCTGCGGATAGGATAAACCTGTCCCTGTCTTCCCATTTGGGGTTGTTGGGATTGTGTTTTAAGTATTTCGACCAAAGAACTGTAGATACATCGGCCATACCTAAGGGTAGGCCTGGGTGCCCAGAGTTGGCTGCGCCAACGCCATCCATAGAAAGTCCGCGAATGGTATTTGCAATTTTATTATATTTTGATTGTTGAGTAGGGGTTTTCATTTAGTTTTCTATTTTTTTAAATATTAACAATGGGTCGGGCAAGATAGTAAAATCTATTTTCAGCATACGAGAAACCATATCATAAAATCATCGGGATATACTCCTGCCAAATAGAAACCCGAAATTTCAACCTGCCTGCCGGCAGGCAGGCTTGGTCTTTTTCCCCATACCTACGTTAAAATTTATCGCCGTAGCTACGGCTATGCCTTGCCAATGCGCCAGCTGGTATCCACGCTCCGTCTCGCCCAAAGCT
>JAJRSY010000272.1 GCA_024278565.1 Bacteroidota bacterium | reverse complement strand
ATGAGCGAACAGGTTGCTTAGTCCATTGATTTCAGGAAGGCTAACTGCTACTTTAGCCGCCCATATTGAACCAATCATGGCAATGACAAACTGAAAGAAATCAGTAATTAAAACGCCTCTTAAACCACCTAAAGAGCTGTAAGCAACGGTAACCAAACCTGCAATGAGGATGGTTTGGATGGGAGACAGACCCAAAATCACCCCTCCGATTTTTATGGCTGCCAGCGATACCGAAGCCAGGATCAGGATATTAAAAAACACGCCCAAATATATAGCCCTGAATCCGCGTAAAAAGGCAGCGCTTTTTCCACCATACCTGATCTCGTAAAATTCAAGATCAGTCAAAACATTGGAACGCCTCCACAACCGTGCATAAACAAATACGGTTAACATGCCTGTAAGCAGGAATGCCCACCAAACCCAATTGCCGGAAACGCCATTTTTTCTGACAATATCGGTAACAAGGTTGGGAGTGTCGGCAGAAAAAGTAGTAGCAACCATCGAAACGCCAAGCAACCACCAGGGCATATTTCTTCCTGAAAGAAAGAATTCCGAGGCATTCTTACCTGACTTTCCAGCAACAACAATCCCAATGATTAGAGATACCGCGAAGAATCCGAAAATTATTGACCAGTCTAAGGAGGTAAGATTCATGGAAGCTCAAATATCTTAAACAATTGCCACAATTCAAATGTGGGAAACTCATTGCCGAAGGATTGTAATATTGCCATGTTTTTTTCAAAATTTACGTTCAAATAACAGATGAAATTTGTGGGAATAGCCAAACTGGGCATTTAACAAACTTCCCGGCTATATATTGGCATTATTTAAACAAATTAAGAAGTCTCAATACTTTATACTCAAAATCTAAAATCTAAACATGAAACCTACATTGTTGATATTAGCCGCAGGCATGGGAAGCCGTTATGGCGGTTTAAAGCAGATTGACCCGTTAGGCCCGTCAGGGGAAACCATTATTGAATACTCCATTTATGACGCCATCGAAGCTGGTTTTGGAAAAATTGTGTTTGTCATTCGAGAAAGTTTTGCCGAACAATTTAAAGAACAGTTTGAAGGAAAATTTGATGACAAAGTAGAAGTGCAATATGTATTTCAGGAAGTGAACACTCCGGTTGAAGGAATAGAAAATTTACCGGAAAGGGAAAATCCGTGGGGCACTATGCACGCTGTTATCGTTGCCGAACATGCTATTAATGAGCCTTTTGCCGTTATCAATGCCGATGATTATTATGGGAAAGATGGTTTTGTTCAGATAGCTAATTTTTTAAAAAATGAATGTACTCCTGAGCAGTATTCTCTTGTCGGGTATGTGTTAAGAAATACATTATCGCCTAACGGATATGTTTCAAGAGGCGTTTGCCAGGCAGATGAAAACAATTGCCTTGCCGCTATCAATGAGCGTACAAAAATTCATTGGGAAGGTGAAAAAGTAATTTATATAGACAATGAAGTTGAGTTTGAAGTTGATCCCGACTCTGTGGTTTCGATGAATTTCTGGGGCTTTCATCCAAATATATTCGAAGAGGGAAGACTGCAATTTATTGAGTTTGTGAATGAAAATAAAGACAATCCCAAAGCGGAGTTTTTTATTCCCTTGGTTGCCGATAATTTGATAAATAGCGGAAAAGCAAGTTTTCCTATCTTAACTTCAAAAGATTTATGGTATGGCGTCACCTATCCGGAAGATCGGGATACGGTTGTGAATGCGTTTGCAAAGTTGGTTGATGAAGGACGTTACCCTTCACCATTGTGGGATTAACAAATTTTACTTAATTTCCTTGTTAAATTTCAATAATGGATTATCCAAAAATAGCGGCAAAAGTACCCGCCAAGGTTAAATTGGAAGCAGGTAAAAACTATGCCTGGTGCGCTTGCGGTTTATCGGCAAATCAACCGTTTTGTGATGGCTCTCATAAGGACACCTCTATAAAACCTCATATTTTTAAAGTGGACGAGGGTAAAGAAGCATACCTGTGTCAATGCAAACAAACCGGAAATCAACCCTATTGTGACGGTTCACACAAAAATTTATAACGAAATAAGGTTTTTACAGGATTTGCCGGTTTAATGGAAGTTCCTCAAAGCTATACGTGTAAATTCCTTAAGGGTAATAAGATGAAAATATTTCTATCAATTGCCGATAGAATTATACCAGCTGGTGATGATTCCATAGGAGGAGGAACTATGGAAACAGCAGGAGTGGCGGATTGGTCGTTGCAGAGAATGCCTGTTGAATTGAGAAATAGGTTGTTGTTATTCTTACATGTTATTCAGCTTGTGGGCTTGTTTTTCGGAGGTAAATATTTTACCAAAAACTCAGACAAAAACAAGGACAAACAATTGCGATGGATGGAATCATGCCCAATTAAGGTTTTTAGAATGGGCTTCTTTGGCATAAAAACGTATGTGTGCATGGGCTATTACACAAGAGAAGATATTTGGCGTCAAATAAGCTATGAGGGCCCCGTAATCGCTGACAGAACCTATCACGATCAATCTATCAGGGATTTAGCACAAGGTAAAATTGGTGTAACGGATGAATCTTGAATACGACATAGTGATTGTCGGATCAGGAGCCGGAGGAGGAACGGTGGCAAGCAGGTTAGCTGTATTGGCAGAGCAAGGCGCCAGAATTGCTGTTTTGGAAGCAGGTCCAAGGTTTGAAAACGAATACCTTACGCAACGTGAGGTGGAGATGATGGATAT
>JAJRSY010000271.1 GCA_024278565.1 Bacteroidota bacterium | reverse complement strand
GATGAGATAACCTTGGAAGTTCTTCCCAAAGAAATAATGGAACCTAACGAAAAAAAACTGGGTGCTGATGGTTTTTCAAAATCAGAATTCGAAAAAGACCGCATATTGAAAGCCTTGAAAAAGACGAATTTCAATAAGTCAAAGGCGGCCAAGCTTTTGCAGGTTACCAGAAAAACACTCTACAATAAGATCAATCACTATAACTTGGACTTGTAGCTGCTCGGTTTTCAAGAGCCAAGGTCAATGTGTCAACATTGGTGTTCAGTTCTTTAAGTGTATCTAAGAGCTTGCCCTTGTTCGTAGTGCCGTTTTCAATTACCTCTAATCGCTCTAAGGTAGGTACAACATCTTTAACTTTTAATTGCCTGAACATTGGCAGCATACGATGAGCCACTTGATTGATGTGCTTGTGATCTTCTAGGTTAATACCTTCTTCTAAAAGAGCCATGTTTGCTTTTGTATCCCTTAAAAAAGTACTTAACACCTCATTTATGGCATCTTCGTTCGTACCCAGAAATGAATGGATAATTTGTAAACTATAGATGCCCGATTCTTTTTCCCCTGATTTGATTTTAGCTTTTTCTACGTTGGTTTTTTGTGTTTCGAAACCCAAAAGTTTGAGCATTCCGATGAGTTCGCTTTTTGAAAAAGGCTTTTGCAGTACTTGGTCGAACCCTATTGAGGTATAGGCCTCGGATTCTAGATCTTTTCTCCCTGTCATTGCAATAATAGGTTGTTTTTTATAATGTTTGTATTCACCTGACCGAAGCTTTTCCAACACTTCAAAACCTGTGATTTGTGGCATTTGAATATCGGTAAGTACTACATCGTAAGCTAAATGTGAATCTTTTTCGACCTGCAAAAAATTAGAAAAAGTATGGACGGTCATACCCATACTTTCCGACAGTTCACTTAGCATACTCAACAATGCCGTATCATCATCAATAATGAGCATTCTCAATTTAGGAACCATATACGGCGAATCAGATTGTTTGGCCTCTAACTTTGTGGTGATTTCCAATGGCAGTTGAAATGTAAACGTACTGCCCTGACCCAATTCGCTCTCTAACGTCAATGTGCCTTTTAACAGTTCTGTCAATTTTTTTGAAATGGTCAGTCCAAGTCCATAACCTCCGAATTTTTTCTCGGTAGTAGAATCTGCCTGGGTAAATTCATTGAAGATCAACTGCTGTTTTTCTTTTGCAATACCAATTCCGGTATCTGTAACACTTATTTTTACGATCATTGACTTTCTTTTGCCCATAGAAGCGGTAGCGTTAATTTTTAAATGACCTTCCTCGGTGAATTTAAAGGCATTACCAATAAGGTTGGTCAATACTTGCCGTATACGAAATGGGTCGCCTAAAACCGGTTTTTGTAATTTTGGGTCTATGGTCAAATACAACTTTATATTTTTGTCACTGTGAAATGACTGTAGGGTTTCTGCGGTTTCTTGAATGAGGTGACCGATAATAAAAGGTGTTTTTTCGATTTTTAGTTTACCTCCCTCCAGTTTTGAAAAATCCAATAGGTCGTTGACCAGATTGCCCACGTAGCTCGCTGCCGATTTGATGTTTTTCAAGTACCTTTCTTGTTTTTGTGATAGTTCGGTACTTTCAATAAGTTCTGTATACCCGGTTATTGTGTGCAAAGGGGTTCTTAGATCATGGCTCACGGTAGAAATCAACTGTTCCCTACTTTTTAACAGCGAGTCTGAAAACTTTTTTTCTTTCTCCAGTTTTACTCGATACGAATGTACTTTCCAATAGTCTCTGGTAATTAAAAATGAGAAGAGGCTAACAATAAAAAACCCTAATAGAGCTGCGAAACCTGCAATACGGGTAGCTCTTTTAAGTGCGGCCTGTTTTCTTAGATTGTTATTGTAGGTTTTGACCATTACCTCTTGTTCAAATGCGGCAATGATGTTATGTAGTTGTTGTGATAGTTCTAGATCATGTCGGTTTACCTCTATTTCCTTTAGGGTAAAAGAACGTTGCGATCTTGTATCGTTCTGCTTTGCTGCTTTCAACATAGCCCTCGAAGCCGCCAAAACAGAATCGATGTATGCGGCGTTAGAGCTTCCGTCAAGGTTGGTCTGTGCGTTTTCGCTCAAAAGTGTTGCATACTGCCGTAATGATTTTTGCAACTGGGGCGATAGTTGGTCAAAATTGGAAAACAGGTTTTCCGCAGAAAATTTACCGATGGACTCCTCGATTTTATCAAATTCCTTCAAGGCCTTATCTATAGATTGGTTATTGGTGTTCCCCAATTTGAGATTTCTGAGGGCATAGTTGTTTTCTGCCTTTTGTTCAAGTAAGACCTGTAGGCTGTCTAACAGTTTTTTTTGACGAACATCTTCTGTAAGTTGTTTGAGGCTGCCAATATCAGACTTAACAGAATCTATTTTTTGCAGGTAGGCATTAAAATCATACTGGGTGTTGCTTTGAAGCGATAGTTTTGAAAGGCTTTCTGCCTCATAGAGGTCGGTAAGCAGCGCATTGGTCTTCAGTAGCTTTTCGTCATTTTCACTAGCGGTCTCGGTTGAAACGTAAGTCTTCAGCTCTGAATAGATAAATAAGCCTACGACCAAAGCTAAAACCGTCAATACCAAATAACTAAAAATAATCTTTATATTGAACTTGCTTTTTGGTTTTCCATCCATAGTATACCTTTTCTATATAAAGACTCGATGTATATACGTAGGTAGTTCTCATTTTGTTTTCGGCAAACAGTTAATTATACTCCTGCCAAATAGAAACTCGAAATTTCAACCTGCCTGCCGGTAGGCAGGCTTGGTCTTTTTTCCCAGACCTACGTTAAAATTTACCGCCGTATCTACGGCTATGCCTTGCCAATGCACCAGCTGGTATCCACGCTCCGTCTCGCCCAAAGCTCTCGCTTTGTCGTGCTAAAAATGTCTGCAAGACATTTTCTTAACGCTCCGCCCTGCCTTGGTACGGAAAAAAATCCCTGCCTTGATTCTCCTGAATTTCTATTTGGCAGGAGTATATGAGTATATTTATTGTTTTATTTGTGAAACCATTTGTATTGGCTGTACCTTTGAACCATCTCAAAGGGGTGCGGATTCCTGAAACCGATTCAGGACAAGCTGAGATTATACCCAATGAACCTGGGCAGGTAATGCTGCCAAGGGATGGTGAAAGCCGAAATTTGGAATTTCTACGTCCTTAAATGGACGAAATCAGTTATTAATTTTGAGTAATAGCCCCTTTTATTCGTAAACTTTTTACGAATGAAAACTATATTCACTACAGTTGCCGTTTTTTGGCTTTCGCTTGTTGCGACCGCCCAAGAACAGACCACAGATTCCTTAGAGGGTAAAAAAGTGGTTCTTGATGAAGTCTTTGTATCTGCGGTTAGGGTCACCAAAGAATCACCTGTAACCTTTTCAAACCTGACCAAAGAACAGATCAAACCACGAAATTTAGCGCAGGATATTCCTATTCTCATGAATTTTTTGCCCTCAGTGGTGACTACCTCCGATGCTGGTGCAGGTGTGGGTTATACGGGTATACGTGTTCGTGGCAGTGATGCCACAAGGGTAAATGTCACCATCAACGGCATACCCTATAATGATTCTGAATCACACGGTACTTTTTGGGTGAATATGCCCGATTTTGCCTCGTCGATCGAAAGTTTGCAATTGCAAAGGGGTGTTGGCACTTCAACCAACGGTGCAGGAGCCTTTGGTGCCAGTCTGAACCTGTTGACCGATGCCGTTTCAGAAGAGGCTTACGGGCAAATATCCTCCTCTTTCGGTAGTTTCAATACGTTGCGTAACAACCTCAAATTCAGTACCGGTTTATTGAACGGGCATATTGAAATCGCCGGTCGGTTATCTCGAATATCTTCGGATGGGTATGTAGATAGGGCTTCTTCGGAACTTGATTCCTATTTTCTTCAAGGAGCTTATAAAGACGACAATACGTTACTAAAGGGCTTGCTGTTCGGCGGACATGGGATTACCTACCAAGCATGGAACGGAATCGATGCCGCTACCCTTGAAACAAACAGAACATTTAATTCAGCTGGGCAATATACCGATGCTGACGGAAACGTTAAGTTTCATAATGATGAAGTAGATAATTACAAACAAGACCACGCCCAATTACTTTGGAACGAACAAGTCACAGAAGACTGGAGCACTAATATTGCACTGCACTACACCCGTGGCAGGGGTTATTTTGAACAATATAAAGAAGACGAAGATTTTGCTGACTACGGTTTTCAGCCCTTAACTATAAATGGTGCTGAGCTAAATACGACCGACCTTATTCGCAGACGTTGGCTTGACAATTATTTTTACGGAACTGTTTTTTCGGCAAACTATCGAAAAGACAAATTGAACTTGATTATTGGTGGAGGTTTCAATAAATATGAAGGTGATCATTTCGGGGAAGTCATTTGGGCACGTTTCGCCAGCACTAGTGAAATCGGAGAGCGGTATTATGCTGACAGTTCAACCAAGACCGACTTTAACCTGTATTCTAAAGCCAACTACAGATTAGATGACAATTGGGCTCTTTTTGCTGACTTACAATACCGTACGGTTGCATATCAAGCGAATGGTGATGATACCGGTTTGATAGATGACACCTTCAATTTTTTCAACCCCAAGGCAGGGGTTGTTTATGATTTGGATCAAAGCAACAATTTTTATTTTTCATACGCCGTTGCAAATAGGGAACCCAACAGAAACGATTATGAAAACGGAAATCCGAAGCCTGAAAGGTTAGGTGATTTTGAACTTGGTTGGCGTTTTGTATCGCAGAAAGTGCAGGTGAACATAAACATATATTATATGAACTACAAGGATCAATTGGTGCTTACGGGTGAACTCAATGATGTGGGCGCACCTCTTCGTGAAAATGTAGGAGATAGCTATCGCTTGGGGCTTGAGGTAGATGCCAACCTTAAAATTCATGAAAAATTTCAGTGGAGCTCGAACGTTGCGTTGAGTACCAATAAAAACAAAGATTTTGTTTTTGAACGTGATGGGGTACTACAAAACCTTGGCAACACCAATATTGCGTTTTCGCCCAATATTGTTTTAGGAAATAGGCTTACGTACAGCCCTACTGAAACTCTGGGAATTTCTTTTTTAACAAAATATGTGGGCAAACAGTTTATGGGAAATATCGATGCTGATGGTTCGACCCTGGAGGCTTATTCGCAATCAGATCTGAACATTCAATACACAATTGAGTTTGATTCGTTCGTAGAGCGCATTACCTTATCTGGGTTGGTCAATAATATATTCAACGAGCTCAACGTTACCAATGGCTATTTCTATACCTATGACGATGACTTTTCGAATCCGGGTACGATAACGACCATTGAAGGTGCGGGCTATTACCCACAGGCTGGCACTAATTTCTTGGTGGGGGCAACGATTAGGTTTTAAAACAGTTTTTTGTTAGATGCTAGACTGTTAAAGTGTAGAAAGGAAAGGCGTATAATGTATCGTTCTAGGGTTAAACCTCTCGCCTTTCTTAGTTTTGTATTTTATATGTAAATGTTCGGCTAAGAGTCATTTCGCTTGAAAAAAGTTATTGCGAGTTAGTAACACCGTGACTCAAAGTCACGATGTTACTAAGGTTAGTCACCTTTAACCGATGGTAGTTTAATTAGAGATCACGATAACATTGCCATTGAACGAGGCTCTGTACTCTAACATATCATAATAGCGTTTACCATCATCGGGGCGGTTTAGTTGTTGCCCTGTAAAAACGCTATATTCATAATCTTCGCACGAACAGGTGGCCACTTGGCCGTTCAAGTCCATCGTTGAACAATCGTTCGGTGCATGGTTTGGGCAACTAGCCTCAAAAACCCTAAATTGGTCAAACCCTGCATTTGATACGAATACCCCTGCAGTGCCTGCCTGTGAGTTACCAATATATATGGCGCTGCCGGCATTGGTAAGCGGACTATAAAGCGGTAGATTTAAGTTGATATCGAAACGAAAACCGATTTCTTGAAGAAAAGGGTTTCGATTGGTTCGGTCCTCGTTACAAGAAAGCAAGAAAAACAATAAAATAAAGCCCCAAATTCGTGTCATAAAATGGTGTGTATTATAGTAATAGCACTACAAAATTGAACAAAAAAAATGTATCTTTGTGTTAAATCCTCTCTAAAAAAACCTGTTGTTTCTCAGGGTATGAAATTAGGGGATTTTTCTATTTGTTAAACGGTGAAATTATGAGTAACGTATCTTATTACACGGCAGAAGGTCTAAAAAAACTGAGAGAAGAGGTGGGTCACCTAAGGGATATCGAGCGCCCCAAGGCCTCACAGGCGATTGCAGAAGCCCGTGACAAGGGTGATTTGTCAGAGAACGCAGAGTATGATGCTGCCAAAGAGGCACAGGGTCTGTTAGAACTGAAAATAGCCAAGATGGAACAAATACTTTCCAATGCACGATTAATTGATGAATCGCAATTAGATACTTCAAAAATTCTTGTTTTATCGACCGTCAAACTAAAGAACCAAAGCAATGGTGCCGAAATGAAATATACTTTGGTCGCTGAAAGTGAGGCAGATTTAAAAACGGGTAGAATATCAGTAAACTCTCCAATTGGTAAAGGTCTATTGGGCAAAAAAGTTGGTGATACGGTAAAAATTACCGTCCCCAACGGTACTTTGAAGTTTTCTGTTTTAGAGATTACTAGAGGTTAGTTAAATTGCGTGTAAATGCCATCGATTTTCACTAAAATCATAAACCGCGAAATACCGAGCTATAAAATAGCCGAGGACGAGGATTTCTATGCGTTTTTAGATATCAACCCAAATGCAAAAGGGCATACCCTATGCATTCCTAAAAAAGAGGTCGATAAGATCATGGATTTAGATGAGCCTACCTACCTAGGGTTAATGGCTTTTTCGAGAAAAGTGGGCAAGGCGATAGAGGCGGCAATTGATTGTAAAAGAGTGGCTATGACGGTTATTGGGCTAGAGGTGCCCCATGTTCATGTTCATCTGATTCCTTTAAACGAAATGAAAGAAGCGACTTTTCAGCATAAAGTATCACTTGCCCCGGAAGAATTTTCTGAAATTGCGGAAAAAATCAAATCTAAAATCGAATAATACCTTCTTAGGGCTTGTTACAAAATAAAGTGTACAGAGTTGACGCACCTGCCTGCCGGCAGGCAGGGAAATTTTGTTTTTATTTTAGACAAAAAACCTACCTCGCCGGCAGGCAGGTCTAAGCATAGCCTTAGTTACGGTTATATTTTTTAACGACAAATAAAGACAAAAGAACAAGTCAAAATGTATAGGTCATTTTGTAACAAACCCTAAGAACAAATACGCCCCTACAGCTGCCAAGGCCAACAATAGTAATATCAATACGTAAAATAGAGTTGTGAATTTTAAGGATGTTTTTTCTGGAACCACCATTTTTTGGTAATACTCGAAAATCCGTTCAATATCGTCCGTCCACTTTGAAGGATAAATATCAGAACCACACTTGTTGCATAAAACCTGACCGGTGACCTCGCTTGTTGTTTTGTAAAAAAGCTTTCCGTATCGGTGTTTTTGATAAAAAGTGAGCTTTAAATCTTGGTTGAAGCATTCCGGACAATTGTTCGTCAGCTCAGCTTCCTTTATCACTATCAATTTTTCGGTGGGCATTGCTTAGGTATTTACTTTCAATGAAATTTGCATTATGGTACCTTCTTTGCTTGACGAAAGTACTTTTATTTTTCCATTATGATACTCCTCTACGATTCTTTTAACTAATGATAGGCCAAGACCCCAACCTCTTTTCTTTGAAGTGACACCTGGGTTAAAGATGGTCTTGTAATCGCTTTTGGGTATGCCATGACCCGTATCTGACACCAAAATTTTAACAAAATTTCCGTCTTGAATGATTTCAATGCCAATGCTGCCCCGACCTTTTGTGGCATCAATTGCATTTTTAACCAAATTCTCAATGGTCCAGTTATACAGCGACCTGTTCATTAAAACCGGTACATGTTCAACCTTTGAACCAAAGGAGAAATGAATGAGTTTAGAATTTCTTAACTTAAGATATTCGTGGGCATCTTTCGTCTCTTTTACCAGATCGTACACTTCAAGTTTAGGCAATGAACCAATTTTCGAAAAGCGATCGGTAATGGTCTCAAGGCGTGAAATGTCTTTATCTATCTCTTTGGTGATTTTAGGGTTAATGCGTTCTTGCTTGAGCAATTCGTTCCACCCTAAAAGAGATGATAGCGGGGTGCCTATTTGATGGGCCGTTTCTTTGGCCATGCCCGCCCAGAGTTTGTTTTGCTCAGAGGCCTTATTGGTCTTGAAGAAAAAGTAAATGACGGCTCCAAAAAGAAAAATAATCAAAAGTAAAGCAATGGGGTAATACTTTAGTTTGTTCAAAACCTCAGAATTGCCATAGTACAATGTGGCCAGATGCTCCCCCTGTTGATCGATGTTTATAGGTGTGTTTTCGCTACCGAACTGTTGTATTTTTTTTTTGATATAAACAGTGTCCAAAGCCAAATCAGCTGGCATATTGTTTGTTTTCACGGAGCCGTCCTTATTGACCAATATCATTGGTGTTGATGTGTTGTTTTGTAACACTTTTATAGTGAGGTTTCCTAGATCTAAATCTTCGGAAGATTGTAACAACTCTGACTGTGCAGTGGCCCAAATCTCCATTTTAAAACGCTCCTCTTCCTTGAATTTCTTAAAGAAGCTGTTCGTGTTCCACAAAATCAGGCTTACAATAGCAAAGGCGGCTACCAATAAAATGATGTTCGTGGTCTTGTTTTTGGGATTAAAATTCATTCAAGAATTATCTTGGTTCAAAGATAATGTAATTTGGAGTAGAATGAGATGTCGTACAATTTGTCTTTGTTTTGACAGCGGGTAATTGTGATTGGTCACATTAAATAGAAAAACTTGTTTTGATTCCTGGGGATTCTTGATAACTTATACAGGTTAAATTAGGAAGGTGCTTTGATTACCGCTAAATTTATCTCCCAGAAAAACAGTAAAAAGTATAATTTTTAGCATATGGAAATACAGGGAAAAGTAAAGGTAATAGGAGAGGAGCAAACCTTTGGCAACAATGGTTTTAGAAAACGTGAACTGGTGGTTACCACCGAAGAGCAGTACCCACAACACATTATGATTGAATTTGTTCAAGACAAATGTGGTCTTTTGGATAATTATAGTGTAGGGAATGATGTAAAAGTAAGCATCAACCTAAGGGGTAGGGAATGGACCAACCCACAGGGCGAGGTAAAGTATTTCAACTCAATTCAAGGTTGGCGTATTGAAAGTCTTCAGCCAGCTGCACAGACCGGCAATTCTGAAATACCGCCTGTACCGCCAGTAGAAGCTTTTGAACCGGCTGATAATCTAAACAAGGAAGAGCACGATGATCTGCCGTTCTAGCTAATGTGACAATTAATTCAAGGCCTTTTTTGTATAGAGGTTTCGACTGCGCTCAACCTGTCTTTAGCAAGGTGTTAATTAATAAATATTGTGTGAAATCATCTACTGGCCTCCACAATTTTATTTTAAAAACAAATACAACCTCAATGTAAAGCGGATACCTTGAAAAGGAACAGCGGTGATAACCCCATTTTTTTTATATCAGATGATTTGTCATTTCCCCCTGTGGAAAATGCCAATGAAGAAGGACTTTTGGCAGTAGGGGGCGACCTTTCACCAGAGCGTTTGCTATTGGCCTACAAAAGCGGAATTTTTCCGTGGTTCAATGAAGATACTTTGGTTCTTTGGTGGAGTCCTGACCCGAGAATGGCCTTGTACCCTGAGAAGATCAAGATTTCGAAAAGCATGCGAAAAGTACTTGCAAGCAATCGATTTCGATTGACCAAAACACTTGTTTTGAAGCAGTTTTGAATCAATGTGCCACCATAAAAAGAGTAGGGCAAGAAGGCACATGGATAACCGATGACATGAAACGGGCCTATCTCGAACTGCACAAAAAGGGAATTGCAACATCGTATGAAGTTTGGATCGGTGATAAGTTGGTAGGCGGATTATACGGTGTGGATCTTGGTCATGTTTTTTGTGGCGAAAGTATGTTCAGTACAGCAGTCAATGCTTCAAAGGTTGCTTTTATCAACATGGCCCAAGAACTTGAAAACAAAAATTATCTTTTGATAGATTGCCAATTGTATACCAAGCACCTAG
>JAJRSY010000270.1 GCA_024278565.1 Bacteroidota bacterium | reverse complement strand
GGCAGGCAGGCTTGCTCTTTTTCCGCCGATCGGCGTTAAAATTTATAGCCATAGCTATGGCTATGCCGATAAATTTTGCCTTGCCCGCCGAAAAAATAGACTGCCCGTATTCTCCCGAATTTTAAAGTGGCAGGAGTATATAGTGTTGACTCGGGATTTTATCTAAAGAAACTCCCTGGCAAACGGCAGGCTTGCTTTTTGTCTTTTAACGTCTACAGGTGAATTTCAACCAAAGTCATAAACTTTTTGTAAATAAAAAACACGTTTACCGACATAACATACGATTTCACTAAATTTGAACAATGAAGATAGCAATAGTATGTTACCCTACCTTTGGTGGTAGTGGTGTAGTCGCAACCGAGTTAGGTATTGCCCTTGCCAATAGGGGGCATGAGATTCATTTTGTAACCTACCGTCAGCCGGTACGTTTGGAACTTTTGAACAACAGAATACACTTTCACGAGGTACACGTACCCGAATACCCGTTGTTTCACTACCAGCCATACGAATTGGCACTGTCCAGTAAGCTGGTGGATACGGTCAAGTTATACGGAATAGAATTATTGCACGTACACTACGCCATACCCCATGCCTATGCTGGCTATATGGCCAAAAAGATGTTGGAGGAGGAAAACATACATCTTCCCATGGTCACCACCTTGCACGGTACTGATATTACCCTTGTAGGCAAGCATCCTTTTTATAAAAGCGCAGTGACTTTTAGTATCAATCAGTCAGATGTGGTTACTTCAGTTTCTGAAAATTTGAAGCAACAAACCTTAGGTCTTTTTGATATTAAAAAAGATATTGAGGTTATCCCCAATTTTATCGACAAAGAAAAATACAGTGATTCATTTATTGATTGCCAACGCTCCCTCATGGCCAATGACAACGAAAAGATCATCACCCATATCAGTAATTTTAGAAAGGTAAAACGTATACCTGATGTAATCCATATTTTCAATAAAATACAAAAGAAGATTCCATCTAAATTGGTTATGGTAGGTGAGGGGCCTGAAAAAGAGAATGCCGAATTTTTATGTGAACAATTGGGTATATCTGAAAATGTCATCTTTTTGGGAAATAGTAATGAGATCGATAGAATTCTGTGTTTTTCCGATCTATTCCTGCTGCCTTCCGAAACCGAGAGTTTTGGGCTGGCCGCCTTGGAGGCCATGATCAATAGAGTACCCGTAATTTCAAGTAATACAGGCGGCATTCCTGAGGTGAACCAACATGGGGTTACCGGATTTTTGAGCGATGTGGGCGATGTTGATGAAATGGCCAAAAATGCCCTGTTAATTTTAAGTGATGCTAAGGTTTTGGAAGAATTTAAGGAGAATGCTGTAAATTCTGCAAAAAGGTTTGATATTTTGAATATATTACCGCTTTATGAAGAAGTTTATGAGAAGGCGTATGAGGGTAGGCTTAAAAATTCGTACAATTAACATGAAAATGGGTTTAGGAGTTTGGAAATAGGTTTAGGGGTTTAGTTTAGGAATCCAACTTACTAAACGTCTAAACTACCAACTTCTAAACTTTTCAGCATGAGACATCCCATGAAAACAGTTTTGTTAAGCATAGTAGTACTGGTGTTATCGTGCAATGGTCAAAAGAAGACGGCCATGGAAAACGTTGTGGGGGAAAGTCCCACAAAGAGTGATTCATTGGTGTTACTGATTCAAGATGAACATAGTGGCTCTGATACCACTGAGACATTGATTATAACTGATTTAAAAGCCTTGGGTAAGTTCTTTTCTAGGGTGAATAAAACAAGAAAGCCAGGTATTCCGGTACCGGAGGTTGATTTTTCTAAGGAGATGGTCATTGTACATTGCAGTGGCAGACAAAACAACGGGTCACTACCCGTACTTTCATTACTTAAAGAAACAGAGACAAGAGTGGTATTGGAATCAAAGATGATTACTAAGAATGAAAAATGGCAATCTACGGCCATAACCAGTCCCTTTAGTCTGTATAGGATGCCGTTGACCAAGAAAGATATTGTTTTTGAAAAAGGGGTTGAATAACAGGACAGGACATTAACACGGCGATGATAGGACTAATAGAGGGCAAAGCTATAGAGCAGTTACAAATAGGCTCTAAGATTTCAAGAGATTTTTTGGAAACCACTTTCTCTTTACCCAAAAGTTAAATTTCATGTAGTAATAGGCCAGACTTACCGGGCCTGATAGCCAATAAATACCCTTGGCATGCATATATGGTTTGACTTTGACAAGTAAGCGAAAAACCTTTTCGGGTGATCTTAAAAATTTTTTAAATAAATTGATTTTAGAACTTTTCAGTTGATTGGGGCTATAGGTCAGGCCCACTTTGTTTTCGCCGACATTTTGATAAAACCCTTGCGACAGGTTGTTGATAAATTCAATCTTTTTAATGTTGGTGAGTATTCCGTTCCTCAAGGCCATATTGGTCATATATTTTTGCGCCATTTCTTGCGCATAATTGATAGGTCGCAATGCTACGAAGAGTTTTTCAAACTCAAGCAGCATATATTCTTGAAGTGATTTTATGTAGTTATCGAACACATATTTTTCATTTTCTTCGTGAAATTCTACGGTGTTGGGCACCCCATTTATAATAGAATACCCAAGGGTGCTCCCGTGTGGTGCACCTAAAAGCTGTTCATATAACTGGCCATTGGCTTTGAGAATATGGTCAGAAATACCATGACTGGGGTATATTGAAAAATTCAAGCCATATCTTTTGGTGTCGGGTTGAATATTGTAGATTTCTTTAAGACCAATATAATACCCTGTTACCGGAATTTTTTTTTCTAAAAATTCGTAGATGCACTCTTGCATGGTACCGCCCCACCCTACATCTACCAAAGCCACACCTTCATGTTCAATATTCGCATTGAATGAGTTTAAGTATGCTGTGAAAGCGTTCTTTTGGTTTGTTCTGTTCAACTCGTATTGTTCTATAAATTGGCCATCTGCTCGCAGTTCTTGCATGATGTCGGATTCTAGCAAATTCGAATGTACTTTGTCAGAATCGAGACCTAGTTTAGTGATTATTTCAAGTTTTGTTTTATTCGGAAAGAAAAACAAGGTCAACAATTGCTCAACCGACATTTGTCCACCAGTCTTTCGGAATTGTTTAAAATCTTCTTCTTGAAGGGGTCTTAAAGCAATTTGTTGAGCCGATTGCCGCGAAGCTTTCAGATGATGTGTATGTATTTTATTTGTACGGGTAAATTGATTTAGTTCTTGATAAAAATCAAAGAGTTTTTTGAGGTAAAGACCTTCCCTGGCCAAAAAGAACAGGTTTTTCACACCGTCTTTACGGGCCTTGAGGTATAACCTTTCGGTAAAAAAGTAAAAATGGATGATGTACTCGCTAAAAGGGTGTCCGCTTTTTTGGCAACGCTTCTCCACCAAGGAGCATGCTTTCTCAAAACTAGACGCATCATTGCCCATTAAGTTACGTTTATTACGGAATTTATGGGAAAGGTGTTTTGTGTGAATTCCTTGAATGCCGTATTTGGCAGCATTTAGAATATCACTTTGCTTGTTATCACCAATCATTATGACATCTTGCGCCTTTGATTGTGTGGCTTCGAGCACATAAGGATAAATAGCACCGTCTTCTTTGCTTTTTGAAACAGAGCAAGAGATAAAAACAGCGTCAAAAATAGCTAACATCCGATGAAATTCAAGAATTTTGGATATCACCTCTTTTGATAAAAAGAAATCAGATACGAGGTAAATGCGATAGCCTTTTTCTTTCAGGTTCGATAAATGTGTGATTAACTCCTCATTTTTAAACTGTACTGAAATCTCAGAAACAAAGTCGGCCTGTTCGAATAGCTGTTTAAAATTACCAAAAGCGATATTATTGGGAAGAATACTTGTATTTACTAGCCTATTGTAAATTTCTAAAATAAGTAGTTCATAGGGTAACTCAATACCTCTTAACTTATTTTTACGTGATACATAAGAAAGTGCATCAATACGTATGGCAAAAAGTGCGTCGGGCGATATTTGCAATCCAAGCTCACGAATCAAGAACTTGGCCCATAATTTAAGGGTGTAATGTGGGTGTACGCTTCTGTGAACCAAAGTGTCGAACAAATCTGTAAAGATTACTTTACATACAGTATTGTTCTCAATCTTTCGAATTAAAGTTTTCAAATGAGGCTTTAATTATTGAATCATCAATTATATATTACTATTTATTATTAAACAAATAGCATATAAACAATCGGGGACCGTTTATAGATCCAAATAAGAAAAGACTCCTTGATTTCATTAATCAGACCTTTCAAAAAAGGGGGCTTAGCATGCTTCAAAATTTGGGGCGTTTTAAATTATAGGGTAAAACTACTTAAAAAATCGTTCGAACACATAAAATATACGGTAAAAGTTGTTTTTTGGACTTTTGAAACCCAGTAAATTTCTATAAAACAGCCCATTTTGGCATTAATTTAACAGTAGGTAAGGGGTCATTTCTAATTATGGCGTTTTTGCAAGCCTGTTTGAGTGGCAGGATGATAGCAGAAGAATTATAGCAGGAATGAGTAAATTAATGTATCATTCTGGGGTTAAATTCTTCGCCTTTACCTACTCGTCCGGCAGGCGGGAGCGACGATTTTAGTAGAGATAATTGTTCGGACAAGAGTCATTTCGGTTGAAAAAAAGTTATTTTGAATTAGTAACACCGTGACTCAAAGTCACGGTGTTACTAAGGTTAGTCGTCTTTAGGCGAAACCCAAAGCCATCGATCTTTAGCCCATCTAGTTTAGTTTATGATTTTTAAGATAATCATAACTTAAAGTATGATTTTGTCCATATAAACAGCAGTAGAACCTCGTCTATATGACGTTTAATTCAGAAAAGGAAGAAATGTAGTTGTGCGGCAAGTACGCTTGTTGTAGGTTCAAGTGTGCGTTGGCATGTATATTTAAACCACGATCCATCAAAGCGATGGTTTGCCAGCCTAGTTTATTAGGGGTGATAAAGTCTTTTTTTACGTTATCGGCGATATAGAAGTAAGCCCCAAGATTAAATTTTTCCTCTATCGCTTTATAATTGGCCCTATCTGGTTTTTCAGAACCAATTTCTTCTGAAATTATGATGTGGTCGATAAATTTGATGAGTCCCAATGCCTTAATTTTGCTCATTTGGGTTGCCTTTCTACCATCGGTAATGATTGCTATTCGACCTTTTTTATCCTTAATTCTTTGAAATGTGGTTAAAACCCCTTCAAAGGGCTGAATGTTCGGAGTATGACTGCGATACTTTGAGATAAGTTCAGTTTTTGAAATACGGTAAGTTGTTGAGATGTATTCGAAAACGTCAAGTTTATTTCGGTACAGCGAAAACAAACGGATAAAAAGCTGTTGCCATGCGTTGGGTTCCAGTGCTTTGGCAAGTTCTACATAAGCCGACCTTAAATAATCGATTTCGTTGTAAAGGGTATCGTCCAAATCAAAAACGACAACCGTGTTTTGGTCAACCTTTATATCCATGGACTAAAATTTCGTCATCGTAGCGAATCATCAGTAAATTGTCTTCCCAACAATCAAATTTTTCACCGATTTGTTTATCCAAGAGATATTCTTCGATGATCCATTTCGGAAAATTGGCTCCTGCCAAGTAAGATAAGGGGTACCCACCACCGAATCTTGGGTTGATCTCAATGCCATAAATAAGTGAATCATTTGATTTGTGCATGAAAAACTGAGCAGTCAAACAGCCAATAGCCCCTTCTACATAACCTAATTTTTTTCTTATATAGGGCACCAACCCATTATTATGCGCCACGGCTTTGTTTACTTCACCATCACGGACTTCAATGCGTTTTCTGGGTACTGCACATTTCAGGGCATGGTCTTTATCGTAATAGAGATCACAGGTGAATTCATCATACTCCTTATGGTCTATATATTGCAAGAACATTAGTTTTTCATTTGCAAAATGGTAATCGGTGAGGTCATCTTGCGTTTTTATCAAATAGGTATCAACACTTCTACTGCCATCAATGGGTTTGATGAACATGGGCAGCTTATAATTGTCTTTGCTGTACTCTTTGGCAATAGCAATGCCATGTGCTTCAAAAAAATCGTGTATTACCCGTTTGTCCCTACATTTTTCAATGAAACCAATACTGGCAATAATCGGTATTATCTGGTTTTCTTCAAGTAGTGCTCTGTTCTTGGCCAACAATAACAACTCGGTATCTATGGTAGGTACCACTAATTTTATCCGGTACTCTTTACAACGGCTCATTAAGGTGTTGATATAGTCAGGGTGGTCTAAACGGGGCACCTTAAAATAACCATCTGCGGCGTGGCAGGCTGCGGCCAATGCAGGGTTTGCATCAGCGGCAATTACTTTTGCATCTGGGTATACCTCCTTAAGCTCTTTTTGAAAAGCCCGTACCAAAGAAACACGTCTTCCTGCAGAAGTTATCAATATATTCATTTGGCTAAATTATAAAAAGTTCTGTATACTTTGATGAACGGGTTTATCAAATATTTGCGGTTAAAGATAAATACCAGTAAAGAATACCCTATTCCGTTATAGTCTTTCCCTAAAAACTTTTTAAGCGGGTAGGCATTTATTTTTTCAAAACCAGAGAGCATTTCAGGAATTTTACCTACTGAAATATCAGACTTCACCAAACGCACCAATAAAAAGAAAACAAATGATTGCTGGCGTGTTTTTAACCTTTTGATACATGCTTCCGCATTTTTATGCGATCTGGGAATCGTTTTTATCAATTCGGCAAACACATGGGCAGCATTGGCATTGTCAAAAATCACTTTGTTGTAGTATTCGGGTGTTTTGTTTCGCATTGCCGAGGTGGGTAGAATACGGTAGCGATGCACATCATAATCTACATGCGCCATTCTTTGGGCCTTACAAAACAGTTCAGAGGTTAGAATTGCGTCCTCCATCCACTTACCTTCAATAAACCGAATACCAGATGAAACCATGAACTCGCGCCTGATGATGTACCACCATATTTCATTGTGGTGTTTAATATGTGCGATATAAGAGATGCCATCTTCTACTTCCAGCTTTTTGGTGCCATGCTCTATATTGATCGAATTAGGAATGTGGGTATTGACAACGACCATACTGTTAAAAGTCAGAATATCAAGATCGTTGCTTTCCAAAAGCCCTAGAATTGTGGTCAGGGTGTTTTTAGCCAAATAGTCATCGGGATCCAAAAAGTACAGGTATTTGCCTTTTGCGAGGTCAAAGCCCGTATTTCTTGCTGCCCCAACACCTGCATTTTTTTTGTCGACAACAATGAAGTTTCCATGTTTCGCTGCGTAGTTGTTGGCTACTTTAAGGGTCGAATCTTTAGATTCATCGTTTACGATGATGACCTCATATTCTGAGGGATCCAAATTTTGATCAAACAAGCTGTCCAAGCATTCCGGTAGGTAACGCTCCATATTATAACAGGGTATGACAATACTTAGCTGCATAGTTTCTTAATCACCTGTGAACAATTCCATAGTTGCACTGGTGTCTGATGATATACCATCTCTTTTGACCACTTTTAAAAAAGTCAGCCATAAAATCTTAAAATCTAGAATAAATGATTGGTTATTTACATACCAAACGTCAAATTCGAATTTTTTTTGCCATGAAATGGCGTTTCGACCGTTAACCTGTGCCCAACCGGTAATGCCCGGGCGAACAAGATGCCTTTTTCGTTGTTCTTTACTGTATAGGGGAAGGTATGAAATGAGCAAGGGCCTTGGTCCTATAAGGCTCATATCACCTTTTAAAACATTCAGCAACTGAGGTATTTCATCCAAAGAAGTGTTCCTTACGAACTGACCGATCTTGGTTATTCGATCCCCATCTGGCAGCAACTGGCCGTTGGCATCTTTTTTGTCGTTCATTGATTTGAACTTGATGATCTCAAAAATCTTTTCATTTCTCCCTGGTCGTTTTTGCACAAAAAATGCGCTGCCCTTGTTCGCAATGCTCAGTAGTACGTAGACGATTAAAAAGACGGGGCTCGCTAAAGTAAGAATAAACAAAGAAAGCAGAATATCGATTGTTCTTTTAAAAAATAGTTTGTACATCTTACTCGATTGATCGATTTCTCTTGCAAAGTAGTTATTAATAATCATTTCAAAAACAACTTATAGAACAAAAGCAGTATTACTTGTTCAAAACTATAGGTGTTCGTTCAAGGGTAAGATTCTTGGGAAGAATTTTGAGCGTAATTAATTAGGTTTCACCAATTTGACGTAGTACGGTCTGATAGGCAACTTTGCCTGATAGGTAATCTTTCATGTGCTTGTATCCGTTGTTACCCATTTCTTTTCTTAAATCTAGGTTGTTGTAAAGTAGCATCAACTTCTCTTTTAGCTCTTTTGTTTTTCCGGCCTCTGCCCAAACACCTGTTTTTAAATTGTCTAAAATCGCACCAAAGTCCGTATTGCGATCTAGCGAGGCCAAAATAGGGGTTTTGGTATTGTAATACGACAGGGCTTTTGACGGTATGTTGGGTATGGTGAACTTCTCACTCAATGAAATCAAGCCCACATCGGCCATTTGTACCCAATGCATATATTCTTTTTGTGGTAAACCGTCACGCAATTGTATATTTTCAACTGATTTTAATTTTACCAAATCTGATAGGTTTTGGTATTCGCTGCCCCCCCCCATAATCAAGAATATGATGTCTTTTTTTTCGCTGCAAGCCAATGCAAGCTCGACTATATTCTCCATTTTTTGCGGTAATCCGATATTACCTCCGAAGATTACGACAAATTTGTTTTCGAGTCCTTCTTTCTTTCGTAATTCAAATATGGCGTCGTCTGAAGCCAAGGGCACGATATCGCCCCAATTGGGCAACATATGAAGTTTATTGGAATCAATTTGCGGATTATGTTCTTTAATAAACGAAATGTTACCTTCTGACATGCAACCTATGAGATCCATGCTTTGGTACAATCTTTTTTCTTTTCGTCTAAAGTATGCATGAATTGGGTCTCCTTTTTTCAACAT
>JAJRSY010000269.1 GCA_024278565.1 Bacteroidota bacterium | reverse complement strand
TATTGGGCGGGCTGGTCACTACAACCTATCAATACCAAGGCGAAGAGCCTCAAACCAGTTCGTATTCCCTGTTTTTTGATTCTGATGAATTCTTATCAGATGCGCTTGAAGATGGAGGTACTTTAAATGGGAAATCTTTGAACGGTTTTGGTGGAGGAATAGATATACTGGTTGCTACTATTACCTTACAGCTGGCCAATGTTGAAGAGATTCTATTTCAAAACCTTAAGTCTGCTGCTACAAATGTTGATGCCGACGGCAATCCTTTTGTGGAATATAGTATCGCCCCTAACAATTTTCAAGAAGAAGGTGCCATAGGCGTTTTTGCGGGCTATCAACTTACAGAAAAAGTAATTGAACTAGATCTCTAAAAAGCAGTAAACTTAAATTCCGAAAAGTTATAAATTGGGCGTATCTGTCATTTTAAAAGAATGCAATGTTAATAACTTCAATACCCGAACCGTATGTTCATCTGAGACCCGTAGACGGTCAACAATACTAGTATTACGCCCAATAAGACCACAATGGTCGAGAATAATAGAAGTGAAACGGCCTTATACCACTTGGGCATTCCGTTTAAAGAGCTGTTATGTATTATTTTGTAGAGTACATCCATAATTCTTTCTTTACATTAAACATATTTATAGTTTTTAGGATGTAAGTAAGCGATAAAACGTGGGTATTGGTATTAGTAGAACAATCAATGCCTAAAAAACCCTACCTGTGGCCCATGGTAGTATTTTTGATAGAATAGAAGATTGGGGAATAAAAAAAGGGCATCCTAATAGGATGCCCCTGATATACTTTAAAGAATTGATTTACTTACCCTCAGAATCCAACAAGGCAAAGAATTTATCCAAATTAGGGATAATTACAATTCTCGTTCGTCTGTTTTTAGATCTGCTTTCTTTTGAGTCATTGTCCACTAAGGGGACATAGCTACTTCTTCCGGCCGCGATCAATTTCGAAGGATCCACTCCAAATTTATTTTGTAGCTTCCTAACGATCGATGTAGCTCTCTTGACACTTAGGTCCCAATTATCTTGAAACATTTGGGTACTTATGGTTTTGGAATCGGTATGACCTTCCACCATTACTTCCATACTTGGTTCAGAATTGATCACATCCGCTATTTTCTTTAAGATAGTATCTGCTTTTCCACTCACTTTATAGCTTCCGCTGTTGAACAACAATTTGTCTGAAATACTGATCATCACCACTGTTTTGTCAATATCGACATTAACATCGTCCTCTTCATCTGCAATGGCCTTTTTTAAATTATAGGATATTGCAAGATTTATGGAATCTTCCATAGTCTTGGCATTGGCAAGAACGTTGGGGTCTATTTTACTCAAAGTGGCCCGCATCTTTGTTTTAGTATTGTTGCTCATTACCGCAACATCGTCAACCGAGGTCATTTGACTGTTGTTCGCTTCCTTTAACGAATTGATCTTTGCGTTGTATTCAGCGACCCTAGCCTCAATTTTAGAAACTTTGGACTCCAAGCCTTCTTTTTCGACCTGTGTCTTGGTCAATTGACTTTTTGTATTTGCCAAATCACTCTCTAAGGCAACATACTTTTTCTTCGATACACACGAGGCCAATGTCGTCATGGCCAATAAACCGATAAATATTCTATTTTTCATCTTTTGTTTTTTTTGATTTGTTTTTATTATTTGAATGTGAATTTAGTGTTGTGCACAACACACTATATTAATACGTAGTGTAGGCGAAAAAAGATGTTAAGCCCAACAAAAAAATCAACAAAAAGAACTTTAACAGGAGAATTAGTTTTCAAATTTTCCTCTAAAAATCGAGACAAGCCCCGGGGAATTAAACCAATGAGATTAAAACTATATTTTTCAAGGACTTTTTTTGTCACCAAAAAAAAAGAGCGTTCGATTCGAACGCTCTTTTCATAATATTTCATTAATGGGAACACTACTCGCAGCCCCCTGTAAACCCATTGGCATTGAATTTTGTTTGAACGCCACCTTGTCGGCTTCCGTCCTTTACTTGAATGGTCAGGTTGTTCTCACCACTTCCATCACGTTTTGGGCTACAGTACTCAAAAAGATAAAAGCTGTTGGCCTGTTGTGATACCCGAAACGAAATGTCGTTAAAGGTTGTTTCCAATTCTTCTTTGTTTCCAGCAAAAACACTAAACGTCTTTCCGATATCGGTTAGTACCTGGGTATCGATCTCAGCACCAAGCCCGATAGTGAAAAAAGAGATGTTGGGGTTGGCCTCATCGACTTTCTTTTGGGCCGCGGCCTTGGTGAAACGTGACGCTTGATCGGTGCCATCGGTAAATATCACAACAGAGACCGCACCTATCTTATCACCTTGTGTACTGGCAGCCAATAATTGAGAGGCAATATCGGTTGATCTTATGACCGCACCGTACAGATCGGTCGATGGATCATTACTGATATCATCGGTTATGCTTTCAATGGCAGCTGTAAGTTCTGTTTTTGAGGCCGTTAAAGGGTTCAATTCGTGGAGTACGTTTTCCCCATCAAACCAATAAATGGCCATCTTAAACGATTCTTGGGCAGTAGCGGGCATTACATTCTCAACAAAGCTGATGCCCGCCATTTTCAACTCTGCAAGACTGCTGCTCAATACGCTATTGCTCAGGTCAAGTACTAGTAAGGTGTTGTTGCTGAAAATCTGTGAGTTGGGCGAAATTCGTGCCTGTGACTCAGAGGTTGATATGGTATTAAAGCACTCATCGTTTCTACCCTGCTCGTAAATGGTGAACTTCTCAGCTGTAAGTCCCGGTACTGGGGTTCCATCCTTATCCGACACTTTAAAGAATATCGATACTTTTCCCGGCAGGGTGGTGAACTGGTCTTGTATAGAGAGTATAAGATCGTTTTCTCCTAGGTCAAGACACTTATCAACGGGTTTCCCCAACCCCAGACCGTCTCCGGTATTGAGTCCGAAGAAGACATCATCATCAGCGTTTCCGCAAGATGCAACAAAAACAATAGTAAAGAACAGGGTTATTAGTTTTGTAAATGGTTTCATTTTCTTTTTTTTGGGTTCATCCATCAAAACGAACAAAACCCGTTTAAATTATAGCGGACCTGAAAAAATGTGTTAAACAATGTTAAATGTTAAAAGAAGGGAATGGAGCTTAACAATCCTAAATTATGTTATCCTATGACAATTTAGGGGAAGTGTCGTTGCATTGATTTTTTTAGCACAATCTTAACTTGACCATTTTCGGTTGGATCCATAAATTTTTTAACTTGTACCTAAAAACCTTATATCATGTGCGATAAACACCATTGCCATATCGTTCCGCCCCATATTTTAGAGGAACTGGCAAAAAGGGGAAGCGTCAGTTGTAAAAAAACGCTGAACGACACCCGTCGAATTCTACATAAAAGAACTACCGTTCTCAATAATTTATTGGTTCGTGAACAAGGAACGGCTAAAGGGAACCGCTTTATCTACGATTGTCAAAATCAAGCCAAACAAAGAGTGGAATTGGTCAGAAAGGAAGGGGAACCCAATACTAAAGACACTACCGTAAACAGTGCCTATGATACTTCTGGTTTTGTTCGCGGGTATTTCAAAAACACTTTTGGCCTGAATTCGATAAACGATAAAGGTTTGGATATTATTTCAAATGTGCATTATGGTACCGATTACAACAATGCTTTTTGGGATGGTGATGAAATGACCTATGGTGATGGTGATGGTATCGAGTTTAAGAATTTTGCGGGTGGCATAGATGTGGTCGCCCATGAACTGGTCCATGGCATTACCCAGTTTTTGGCAAATCTGGAGTATCAAGGCCAATCAGGTGCATTGAACGAGCATTTTTCAGATGTTTTCGGCACGGTGGTCAAGCAAAAATATTTGGGACATGATGTTTCTCAGGCAGATTGGTTGATAGGTGATACCGTGGTAACAGAAAAATTTCCCGGTATCGCCATACGATCTATGAAAGCCCCGGGCACCGCCAATGACTTCGACAAACAACCGGACCATATGGATGGTTTTTATTCCGGTCCGGCAAACCAGCAAGGAGTGCACATCAATTCGGGCATCCCCAATAAGGCTTTCTATTTAAGTTGTCTTGAAATTGGCTTGGACCAATGTGCCTTGATTTGGTTCAACACCTTAAAAACACTGTGGCGTACTGCCGAATTTGACGATATGCTCGATGTGATTCTACAAGTCACCAAAAAATTACAGAACGAGGAAAAGGTTGGCAATACAGCGGTAAAAGCCATCGAGAACAGCTTTTCCTCGGTAGGGATATCAAAAACAATAGTATGAAATACGAGGTGTTCATTGATGGTGGGTTTACCGGTTTTCGGAGAAGTTACCAAGGAGAATTATTGCTTGGGAATAATGAAAAAAAGGAGATTTTCAGAACTCTAAAGCATAAGCCCAAGCCCTCCAACGATATAAGGGACGGTTTTCAATACCACGTAAAACTAGTGGACGGCGATATCGAATATAACACGGTTTTCGACGAACTGAACCTACCTTCACAAATAAGACGCCTTATTGATTTGATAAAATTAAAGGCTCGAAAATAAGATGGGGCTTTTAAGTTATGACTGTCGGTAGTAGACAGTGAAATAATCTTGATTGTATACCGTTACATTGTTTCTTTTGAATAACTTTGTTCTTTGAATACAATGAATATAACCCCAATACTACTGTCCCTACTACTATCTGTTGTGTGTTTTGCCCAGCAACCCTATAAACGCACCCTTAAATTAATGGGCAGCCGTTTTGATATTACCGTGGTGGCCGATGATTCGATTCGGGCAAATTCTTATATAGCTACTGCAGTTAACGAGATTTCAAGAATCGAAAAATTGATATCTTCTTGGGATGCCGCCTCACAAACTTCAGAAATCAACAGGAATTCGGGCATACGCCCGGTAAAGGTCGATATCGAACTATTTCAATTGATCGAAAGAAGCATTGGTATTTCAAAAATGACCGACGGGGCCTTCGACATCAGTTATGCATCGATGGATACGATCTGGAAGTTCGATGGCAGTATGGCCAATATGCCAACAGCAGACGAAATAAAGGCCTCGATCGCCAAGGTGGGTTTTCAACACATCGTCCTCGACAAAGAAAACAGCACCGTATTTTTAAGATCAAAGGGAATGAAAATTGGTTTTGGTGCGATAGGAAAAGGATATGCAGCGGATAAGACCAAAACATTCTTGGTCGATAAGGGCGTGCCTTCGGGTATTATAAATGCCTCTGGTGATATGACCACTTGGGGAAAACAGCCAAACGGAGATTCTTGGAAAGTGGCCCTGACCAATCCTATGGACAAGAACAAGGCATTTGCATTATTGCCCATTACAAATGGGGCAGTGGTCACCTCGGGCAATTATGAAAAGTTTGTGGAATTTAACAACAAACGGTATACCCATATTATCGACCCACGTACGGGTTGGCCCTCAAGTGGCATCAGCAGTGTAACTGTTTTTGCGCCAAGTGCTGAATTGGCAGATGCGCTCGCAACTTCGATTTTCGTGATGGGCAAGGAGGTGGGCTTGGATAGGATCGACCAATTACCGAAAGTCGAGTGCGTTCTTATTGATGATAAGGGAAACGTTTTTACGTCGAACAATATTGAAATAGATACACAATGATCAAAAAGTTTATTATCGTAGCCTGTGCCGGCTGTGTTTTCAGCAGTTGTGTTGTTGTAAAGGAGTATGAAAAGGTCTACCTCAATGACCCCGATATGACCCTGACCGAAAAGAAATGCGACCGTAACTTGACCATTGTACATTCATACCGTGAAGCGGCGGTAGGAGCCAATGGAGGAAAAACAGGTGGGGGCTGTGGGTGCAATTAATACAACAAAACCATATGCGTGATCCAAAATATATTTTCGCACTGGGTTTTGGGCTACTGGTGCTTATATGTTCGGCCCAAGAGCAAGGCTCTGCCCAAACCTATAAAAAACGGGTGCTCGAAACTGCCGAAATCGATTTCTTGGGCAGTTACTATACACAAGATGGTGACAATGCCGCAGTAAGTGGGGGCATTGGCAGCGAAGAACTGACCGATCTTACGGGCTCGATGGTAATCTCGATTCCGTTGAACGATGATGATGTCTTGACCATCGACGGAAGGGTATCTGCCTACACTTCAGCCTCATCAAGCAACGTGGACCCCTTTGATGGCAGGGCGGCAGCGGATCCGTTTGTAGCGAGTTCCGGGGCTTCCAGCAATGATATCTGGTATAATTTTACCGCTGGCTACAGCCATAGCTCTGATGACAGAAATACCATTGTGTCGGCGAATATTTCGTTATCCCAAGAATTTGATTATTCCTCTTTGGGTTTTGGGGGGGGCTATACAAAACTTTTCAATGAAAAAAATACAGAGGTAAGTATCAATGCCAATGTATATTTGGATACATGGAAAATCATTTACCCAATTGAGTTGAGGTCGTTCGGCAAAAATGGAATAGGTATGTTCAGGCAAGATGAAATTATCGGAAACACCAACTACAGTCCTGATTTTACCGAGTTTGAGGACAATCAACGAAAATCATATTCAGTAACGCTCGGCTTTTCGCAAATACTCCACAAAAAAGTGCAGGGGTCATTAACGGTCGATCTTGTGCGGCAACAAGGTCTTTTATCCACACCTTTCCAAAGGGTTTATTTTAGTGATGTGGCAGATGCATTCATTGAAAATTTTCAACTGGCAGATGATGTGGAGCGCCTACCCGATAGCAGGTTCAAAATAGCCCTGGGCGGCCGTTTGAACTGGTACCTCACAGAAATACTTGCTATAAGGACCTATTACCGCTATTACGTTGATGACTGGGGCATCAATTCACATACGGCTAGCATTGAAATACCGGTAAAACTATCGGATAAATTCACCATCTACCCATCATATCGTTTTTATAACCAAACGGCAGCGGATTATTTTGCGCCCCGTGAAGGCCATTTATCCACCAATGGATTTTATACCTCCGATTTCGACCTCTCAAAATACACTGCAAACCAGTTCGGTTTTGGCGTTTCATACACTGATATTTTTACGGGCTTCAATATCTGGAAACTGGCGTTGAAAAGCATCGATCTGAAGTTCTACCAATACGACCGTGACACCACTTTCGGTTCAACCCTCATTACTGCTGGGTTTAAATTTGTTTTAGAGTAGTCGATAACACCCCATTACAAGAGATCGGCACATTATTTCTAAAAGAAAAAGGGAAGATGAAGCCGCTACAGCACCTCCAACAGCTGCTTTTGAATATAATCGAGAATAAGCATCCAGTTCATTTTTAAGACCAGGGAAGCTGTGGGCACATTATCACCCTCAATAGCTGAAATAATCGCATCGTGCTGGTTATCTGATTTAGAGTAGAGAAAATCATCGGCCATAAACTCCCTTTCGTAAAAAAAAATCCTGATTTTAAGATCTTCTAAAATTTGTTGGGTCAATGCGTTACCGTAATTGCAGGTCAGTAAACGGTGAAACTCCAGTTTTGCATTAATTCTGTCCACCGTATCTTCAGCAGTTTTAAAGACAATCTGCTGCATTTTGAGCGATGCGACCGAATCTTCGGTAAAGGTGGAGTTTTCAATGGCCATTACCTCAAGGTCGGCCACCAGCTCATAAAGATCTTTAGCCTCGTTTTGGCTCAGTTCAGAAATAATAAAACCCCTGTTGGGTATGGCCGTAATGATACGAGACTGTTGTAACTGGGTCAATGCTTCCCGAATAGGGGTGACGCTGACCTTGAGTTCTCGTGCAAGGGCAGCTAAATTTATAATCTGTCCTTCTCTCAGGTTTCCTTTTTTCATTTGCTGAAGCAGATGCTCACGTACCTGATCTCTAAAAATAGGAGTTGCCATGCCCGAAAGGTACTAAATCGTATACGGTTTCAAAAGTTAAGATCTTAATTCTCGTTATTTAAGCACTTTAACAGGTTTTTGTGCCAAAATCGAGCAAACCACCAATAAGTGATTATTTTTTTGCAAAGCACTTGCTTAAAAGCAAGTTCGATATTATATTTGGGCAAATACCTGTCATAGACCCTGTGGTTTGCGACGAATAAATGCAACAATTGCGTAAATAATTTGGTATTTTCTTTTATAAATTGTTATTTACCAGCTTAGACAACAAAACAGTTAAGAATTACTATGGCTAGAGCACAAGAAACCTTTGGTAAAAAAGAACGCGAAAAGAAGCGTTTGAAAAAACGTGAGGATAAAAAGAAAAGAAAAGTGGAACGCCGATCCAACGCCACTGGCGGGTCGTTAGATGAGATGTTGGTCTATGTTGATGAAAACGGACATTTTACCGATACACCGCCCGACCCAACAAAAAGGGTAAAAGTCGATGCTGAAAGTATTGTTCTTGGAATACCCAAAAAAGAGGAGCAAGAAGAAGAGGATCCTATTCGAAACGGAAAAGTATCATTTTTTGATGACACAAAAGGGTTCGGGTTTATTTTAGATACCGAAAATCAAGAAAAATATTTTGTTCACGTTAGTGGCTTGATCGATGAAATCATGGAGAACGACAAAGTTACTTTTGAGCTTGAAAGGGGTATGAAAGGTATGAATGCCGTTCGCGTAAAGAAAACAAAGATTTCATCAGTGTCCGATAGTTAGACATAAGACCACCCTATTGCTAGGTAGACTCATTATTTGGCAGGAAGCTTGTTTGAAATAAACCACTAATCTACACGATACACAGGATTAAATATTTTTGTTTTTTAATTCGACAACAATGTCTAAGTATAAATTATAATATGACTATCGGATTGATTGCACAAAATAATATTTTGTAACAGCTGTATAAAAGTGATTTACGATGTAGTGCCTTTTGCAAGACAATTTTCAGGGTTAGTTTTGTCACATTTTTAACGGATTATAATTTAATTTCGTTTTTGGTAAAACATAATCATCACGTTATCAATTATATAGTCCAAGTGAATTATATGTAACGAATCCGATAGTCATAAATTCTAATACGCTAAAATAGACGTCTGCGTAAACCAGTAAATTATCTCTTCAAGTCAAAAAACATGACGGAACTTCAAGAAATATACTAGACATTGAACTAGAAGAAGGATCCTGTAGTTTTAATCATAGTATATTATACTTTTTAAAATGTTATTTTCGCAGTCCCAAAACAGAAACGGACGGCATGACGGAAATTAAAATAGCACTACAAGAGAAAAAAACGGACAAAGAACTCTATAGCTACCAGAAAGGTGCAATAGATCAAATTTTTGAAAAGTTCGAGACCGCAGCCGATGATTATCATTTATTGTATCAATTGCCTACGGGCGGTGGCAAAACGGTCATTTTTTCTGAAATGGTTCGGCAATACCTTAAGAACCATACTAAAAAGGTCTTGGTTATGACCCATAGGGTCGAACTATGCGATCAAACCTCAGAAATGTTGACCAGTTTCGGGGTAGAGAACAAGGTCGTGAACAGCAAGGCCAATTTAGATGACCAAGATCGGTACAGTTGTTTTGTTGCTATGGTCGAGACCTTGAACAACCGCCTGAACGATGACAAACTTGATATTTCAGATATTGGTCTGGTCATTATTGACGAGGCCCATTACAATTCTTTTACCAAGCTATTCAAGTTTTTTGAAAAATCATTTGTTCTTGGGGTAACGGCCACACCATTGAGCTCGAACAAAGAGCTACCCATGAAGGGCAACTACGACGAGTTGATTGTTGGTGAAACCATTGAATCCCTTATCGAACATGAGTTTTTGGCAAGGGCAGAGGTATTTCAGTATGATATGTCTTTGACCTCGTTAGAAATCGGCTCCCATGGTGATTATACCGTGAAATCATCAGAAGATCTTTATTCAAGTACAGCGATGTTGGATAAGCTTCTGAAAGCCTATGAAAAGCACTCTAAAGGTAAAAAGACCTTAATCTTCAATAATGGCATCAATACTTCAATTAACGTATACCAGACCTTTAACGCTGCTGGGCTTCCAGTTATGCATTTAGACAATACTGCTACCAAAAAGCAACGGTTCCAGATCCTAAAATGGTTCAAAGAAACCCCCGACGCCATTCTGACCTCGGTAAGTATCTTGACCACGGGTTTTGATGAACCAACGATAAACACGATTATTTTGAACCGGGCCACAAAATCATTGACCCTCTATTATCAAATGATCGGTCGTGGTTCGCGTATCCTAAACAATAAATCCACTTTTACGGTGATCGATCTGGGCAATAACCATCTCAGGTTCGGACCTTGGGGGGCTGATCTTGACTGGCAGACCATTTTTAAATCGCCGAATTTTTATATTGATCGGCTGCAAGATGACGAGACCATTGAGGGTAAGTTCAAACATGAAATGCCCGAAGAGCTTCGTACCGAATTCGCTAAGTCTGATGAAGTTTCTTTTGATATCAAGAATGTGTATAGAAATGCAACAGCCAATGGTGAATCATCAAAGGTGGTATTGGAACGTTCTATAGCGCAACATGCCAAAATTTGTATTGAAAACAGTGAGGATGTTTATGATGCCCTGGCCTTGGCCAAATTATTGCGTGATGATGTAGATCAACGCATTCAAACCTATGCAAAATGCATTAGCCGCAGCACCTACAGTTTTATACATTGGCTGAAAGACGACTACAAGAAAAAATTGAATTCATATTTGCGTCAAAATTTCGATACCGTTTTTGAGGAGATCCATGGCCATCCGCCAGAAGATTAGCCTACTTAAAAAAGTTTAAACCAATTCAATGGGAAATACCATAAAAAGACAGTTGTTTTTTATTGTAGCTTTAGCACTGAACAATGGCATTATGGGACAAGTGATTTCAACAGACACTATAATAGGCCAATACCGCCTACCAAGTTCAGATCCTCAAGGAGGCGAGTCGGTATTGATTTTTTCCGATAACACTTTTCTAACGGTGTACTTTGGTGGTATGCTCAAGGGCAGTTGGCAAATAAAGAGCAATACGGTTTTGTTCAAAACAACTTCGTCTCCCCAAGTGGTTGTGTACGGTAGGGAAATAAGTTCACTGAAAGACACCACCCAAATAGATCTTAGTGGTTTTTCAGGAAATCAGGCCTTGGTTGGTTTCGAGAGTGGCAAAGAGTTGATAATGCAATCTATTTTCAATACGGACGCCAATTGCTTTGCTTCACCCTATATTTATAAAACGTTAAAAGAGCTACCTGAATTTAGTTTTGCCATGGGCAAGCCAGAAATTCATCATGAATCAGAATACAATACCCTGAATTTGTACAGCTATGCAAACACAAAACAGTACAATGATTTTATGGTGGTCAACCTACCGTCAGAATACACAAGGGATATTGGGTTTTCGGCCAACTATGTTAACGGGAAATTGTTTTTTAGGCAACATTTGGTAGCGGCTTCAAAAAAACCTTTGAGTGAGGGCAGTGATGAAGACTCCCGCTTTATTAGGAAATTTATGGAACAGGAGCTGCTGCCCGACATCCTAGAGTATGGAAACGAGTTTTTTCCCTACATAGAAAACCCCACAGAAGAAGATTTAAAGGCTTTTTATAGAATTGAGCCAACTCAGGTTGAAGAGATACAAAAAAACGAAATAAAGCATGGGGCGACCAGTCTGTTTCATGCGAGCTGTGATTAATACAACTATATGCAATCTTTTGAGGATTTTAAGATTTCCACCCCCCTGCGCAATGCAATTGTTGATTTGGGCTACGAAAAGCCCACGCCGATACAGGCAAAAGCCTTTCCGGTAATTCTATCGGGAAAAGACATGGTGGGTATCGCCCAAACGGGAACGGGCAAGACCTTTGGGTATATGTTGCCCATTCTTCAAATGCTTCCGTTTTCGAAAGAACTGCATCCGAGGGTACTGGTTATAGTGCCCACACGCGAATTGGTGCTACAAGTGGTAGAAGAGATTGAAAAATTTGGAAAGTATTCCTCCATACGTGTAATAGGGGTTTATGGTGGCACGAATATCAACCGCCAAAAAGAGGCGGTAGCTGAAGGTGCCGATATCATTGTTGCAACTCCCGGCCGCTTGTATGATCTGGTTTTGAGCAGGGCACTTCGTCTAAAAACCATTAAAAAACTGGTCATCGATGAGGTTGATGTGATGTTGGACCTAGGTTTTAGGTACCAACTGACCAATATCATGGATCTGTTGCCCGAACGCAGGCAGAACATCATGTTCTCGGCAACCATGACCGAAGATGTGAATAAGATGATAAGTGCTTTTTTTATAGCTCCCACAAAGGTATCGGTAGCAGTGAGCGGTACACCCTTAGAAAACATTTCCCAATCGTGTTATGCGGTTCCCAACTTTTACACCAAGATCAATCTGTTGGTTGATTTATTAAAAGATAATGAACTGTACAACAAGGTATTGGTATTTGTATCAAACAAGAAAAGTGCCGACCGGGTATTTGATGATTTAGATGAGTTCTACGGAAGCGAGATCTGCGTTATCCATTCCAACAAAACCCAGAATTATAGAATCCGTTCCATTCGACAGTTCGATGAGGGCGACAATCGAATTCTTGTAACGACAGATGTCATGGCCCGTGGGCTTGATTTAGACAGAATCTCGCATGTTGTTAATTTTGACACCCCTTTGTTTCCTGAAAATTACATGCACCGCATCGGTCGAACGGGTAGGGCAGAAGAGGAGGGAAAATCACTCTTATTTTATACCAGTAAAGAGGAAGAGGCCAAAAAAGCCATTGAAACACTGATGGATATTCAAATTCCGGAGTTGAAAATGCCGAAGCGCATCGAAATAGCTACTAAATTGACCCCTGAAGAGACTCCAATAATCATAGAACGCAATAACCCCCATAAACAGTTGGCCGATGAGGAGAGAGGGGCTAGTTTCCATGAAAAATCAGAGAAAAACAAAAAGAGCAATCAAGGCGGATCCTATAAGCGAATCATCGAGAAAAAATACAAAAAAAGAAAGACCAAAGGGGACAAAAACTACAACAAAAGAAACAAGCGAAAATAAGGAAGCTTTTCGAGGTAAAAGGGGAATGGACAAAAAGGAAACAAATACATCACAGGCCGTTAGTACAGAGGATATTGACAAATGCATTGCCGTACTAGAGCAATTGGTGCGCCATACCGATGATATCTTTGAAATACCCAAAGCAAAACGAACAGCGCTCATCAAAGCCTCTGGTATGCTATCACGACCTAGTAGAGATGAATTTTCGAGAAGAAAAAAAGACGCTAAAAAGGCGCAAAAACGAAAGAAAGCGGCCAAGGACAGAAGCGCACGAAAGATAACAGGAATACGCAGTGCCCGTGAGGCTGTAGTTTTTGTCGCACCCAAACTACTGCCAAAAGCCGACCTGACCAGCATTGAAACCCAAGAGCTCGAATCGCCACGAAACTGCTACGTGTGCAAAACCATGTTCACTAAACTACACCATTTTTACGATACCATGTGTACCGAATGTGGTGATTTCAACTATGGCAAACGCTTTCAAACCACCGACCTAAAGGGGCAGGTGGCCGTTATAACTGGATCTAGACTTAAAATTGGCTACCACATCACATTAATGTTGCTGCGGGCAGGGGCAACTGTTGTGGCCACCACACGATTTCCAGCGGATTCGGCTTTGCGCTATTCTAAAGAGGAAGATTTCACCCAATGGGGGCACCGTTTGAAAATACACGGTTTGGATCTACGTCATATACCCAGTGTGGAGATTTTTTGTAATTATATTGAACAGCGATATGACCGTTTAGATATTCTAATAAACAATGCGGCCCAGACCGTTAGAAGACCGGCAGGTTTTTACCAACATTTGATGGCTAACGAAGAAAAAAACATACATGAACTGCCCAAATACGCAGCAGATCTATTAAAAGGCCACGGCGACTGTTTGACAGAACTAAAAGCACTGACCAAAGATGCTAAAACCGACCAGAACAACACCCTTTCGGTCACTTGGCATGGTCCAGAGCCAGGTATAGGGTTGAGGGCATCGGCCAGGCTATCCCAAATTCCGTATAGTTTTGATAATTCTTTGTCTACTGCCGAGGTGTTTCCCGAAGGCGAGCTCGATGCCGACCTACAGCAGGTAGATCTTCGCAAAACAAACAGTTGGCGATTAAAACTGGGCGAAATCGAAACTACCGAGATGATCGAGGTGCAACTGGTCAACTCCGTTGCGCCCTTTGTTTTGTGCAACCGATTGTCACAGCTTATGAAAAAAGAGCATACGGGCATGAAACATATCATCAATGTTTCTGCTATGGAAGGCAAATTTCACCGTTTCTTTAAAGAAGACCGGCATCCACACACCAATATGGCCAAGGCGGCACTCAATATGTTGACCCATACCGCCGCCGGAAGTTTGGCAAAAGAGGGTATTTATATCAATGCCGTTGACACGGGGTGGGTAACCGACGAAGACCCTGTTGAACTTGCCAGAAAAAAAGAAGAACTTCATGACTTTCAACCCCCTTTAGATATTGTTGATGGTGCCGCAAGGGTGATGGATCCTCTAATTGACGGCATCAATACCGGAAAACATTGGAGCGGTAAATTCTTAAAAGATTACAGGCCTATTGAATGGTAAGACTTGATTCAGCACCGCTTAAGGGCTTGTTGCAAAATAAAATGTATAGTTTATTTTGTAGCAAGCCCTAAAGCGCAATTGTATGAACAAAATACGGCAAGCAACTATGCAAACGGCTATTTTAGAATCACACAGGTGATTCGAGGGAGTTATACATTTGAATAAAAACTTAATTGCAACGCAATGCGCTTGTGGTATCTAGAATCAGTTGTTTTAACAGGGGACTATAATTCTTCTCAATATAAGAAGATTCAAGGTTTTTCTTAAATTGTTTGATTTTTTGTCACTAGCATCCGAAAGTCGGCTTTTAAAAAAGCCGACTTTCGGATGCTAGTGAAGAGAAGTAAAATGATAAGTTCATTAAAACGACAACTTAAAGGTGTTCAAAGATATCGTCAAGTTTGTCCTTTGCGAATTCTGTCCAAAAAACGGTCAGCTCCATTTTTTGATTTCTTCTTTCAAATCCCTTGCGCTGATGACTCTGTCGTTTGCCGAATCCTCTAGTGATTGGTCAATATCGGCATTAAATTGCTCCATTGACATAGGTTTGAGGTTTTCTTCGTACAGTTCGGCTTTCCGTTTTTTCAGCATTTCTTCAAGTCCACTTATGATTTCCTCGTTCTGAATGCGAAGAAATTCCTGTATAAAAGTTAGTTTTCTGGTTTGTAAGTCCATTTTCAATCCGTTTTAATCAAAGTTGCAAATTCCGTTCCGAATGTGGGTTTTTTGTCAGCTTGTTGCCAACATCCCCATAAAAAACATCCCTATTCACGTTTATTGATAAACGGTTGTGCTAACCGCTTTCACGGATTCTCTTTTTTGTGAGATAATCGAACCGAATATACAACATAATGGCAGATGCGGTAAGGCCGATCAAGAGGCCGATCCAGATACCGGTACTTTTCAGATCTGTGTGCAGGCCCAAGTAATAGGAAATGGGAAAGCCGATACCCCAGTACGCAATAAAGGTTAGTAATGTAGGAATTTTTACATCTTGCAGACCTCGCAATGCACCCAAGACCACCACTTGAATACCGTCTGATATTTGAAAAAATGCGGCTACAAAGAGCAATTGGGCGGCCATGGTGATCACGGCGGTATTATCAGCGGCATTGGTCAGGTCGTTTACATCTAAATAAAGGGTAGGAAACCAATTTCTACCCCATAAGAACAAAAGCGCAAAAACGATTTCTATCAAGAAGGTAAGAAAAAAGATGGATTTAGCGATGCGCCTCAACTCTGAAAAATTACCCAAGCCTTTTTGGTTGCCCACCCGGATCATGGCGGCCACACCGAGCCCCATACCGAACATAAAGGTCATACTGCTGAGGTTCAGTGCGATCTGGTTGGCTGCCTGGGCATTTTTGCCCAATACCCCACTGAGCCATATTGCGGCGGTGAATATGGCGACCTCAAATAACATTTGCAGAGCGGAGGGAAAACCCAGTGCTATGATCTTTCGCATTACTTTTTTCTCTAGCTTCTTGAAATTAAAACCCGTTACATAATCATGGAATTTCTTTTTCGCCCTGAGCAGGTACCAAATATAAACGACCATCAATACCCGAGAGACCAGGGTGCCAATGGCAGCCCCTACGATGCCCATTTTAGGAAAGCCAAAGGAACCGAAGATGAGCAAATAGTTCAAAACAATGTTCACCACATTGGCAAGGATCGTTGCGTACATGGGGTACTTGGTCTGTGACAGCCCTTCAGAGAATTGTTTGAACGCCTGAAATATGATCAAGGGCACCAAAGAAAATGCCACGAGATCGAGATAGGGCATTGCTAATTTCACCACTTCTGGGGGCTGTTTCATTAAATGCATCAGGGGCTTCGATAATAAGATAAGTGCAAAAAGCGAAAGACCCAAAACGGTGCACAGGACCAGGCCGTGTTTAAGGGCACTCTTGCCGTTTGCCTTGTTGCCGGCACCATCAGCCTCGGCCACCAAGGGGGTGATCGCTGTTGAAAAACCGATACCGAGTGACATGGCAATGAACACAAAGCTGTTGCCTAAAGACACGGCGGCCAACTCGGCCGTACCCAACTGGCCCACCATAATATTATCGGCAAAGGCGACAAAGGTATGCCCCAACATGCCCATTATCACGGGAACGGACAGTTTTATATTGTATCGAAATTCTTTGGTGTATTCTTGAAACAAGGCGGTACTTTTTGCGAGGGCAAAGATAGGTTTTCAAATTCAAATTCAAGCTCAAGTTCAAATTCAAGTTCAAACCTAAACTCAAACTTGCCTTTGGTGGGCAATGAATTTAAGTCTCACCTATTGGCGTCTTTAACTGCTCATTGTTCATTGCCAATTGTT
>JAJRSY010000268.1 GCA_024278565.1 Bacteroidota bacterium | reverse complement strand
GTATAGCTACCGCCTAAATAGGTCGATTCACAAGCAAACTATATTTGACAACCTAATTAATAGAATGATAAATACTCAACACATAGGTTATCAGGAAATTAAGATAAGAAGCTAACTTGACACCTCTATACTTTTATAACCTAAACACAAAACCATGATTAAAAAAATCACGCTCGTTGTCTTAATTTCTTTACTGTTCGTTTCTTGTTGGAAAGACAAAAGCCCTGAAGACCTCATTCGGTTAAAAGAAAAATTCAAATCGCAGGTCTCCTCTTTTGAAAAGAAAAAAGAGAATGCCAATAAGAATGTAAACAAAGGCTTAAAGTCTTTAAGCGCTCTAAAAAGCGCTTTAGAAGACACTAAAAATGAGGATAAGGAATTCGCCAAAGTATATGGTGATTGGGAAAAAGTGAACAAACGAGTCGAAAACCTGAACAAAGAATACGAAGATCTCAAAGAAAGGGCGGGTAATCTATTTACGGCCATGGAGACCCAGACCAATAGTCTTAGTGATGAGACAAGTAAAAAAACCCTTTTGGGGGCCATTGAAAAAGCCCGCACCAAATACAATGGCACTCTGGCCAATACGTCTAAGGCCATAGAAAAGTTGCGTCTGCTTCATGGTGATGCCGTAGAAGTGGTAAAAGCCCTTGAAGTAGCAGCTGCATTGAACTCTTTTGACAATATCAACGACCAACTGAAAAGTATAGAAGAACGTGTTGATGGTATTATGGCAGAATTGAACGTTGCCGTTGTAGAGAGCAAAAAACTCTACGAGAAGAAGATTACGGAATTGGGGGAGTAACCAATTAGCACTTATAAATTACTGTACGTTCAGCATGAAAAATCGTAAAGGATAGAATTATACCAATATGATATTATCGCGCAAGAGTAATTGATAAACAGCTGTGTTTATGATTATAGAACGGGTTGCGAAACATGATAAAACTGCGTACACAAGAACTTAACGTACCAAATCTATTATTTTAGATTTGGTGCAATGGAAATAAAAAAACACAGGCGGCTTATCCTAAAAGTAAAGGGCTTGATAAGGTTTATAAGGGCTTTAATAGGCTAGAAACAGAATCTCTCATATAGTCAAGTTCATCAAAAGCCTTTTGGGTAAAATCGAACAAGCTCAGACACCGATCTAAATTCTGATTTTCATAGGCTACCTTATAGTAGATGTTGTTGTTCAGGTAATCGGTCAAAGCTCGTATGCCATGTAAAAAAGGCATGACAATGGCACCCAAGGGCAGGTTGTCAATTTCTTTTTGTGTTAAAAAACGTTCGTTGGTCGCCAAACCTTCGGTAAAGGCAACAAAGAGATTCTTTTCAAAGGTAATTTTTGAATGTTCTTGCTCGTCTTCTGGTGCGGTGTTGACAATGGTTCTAATGGCATCACCAAAATCATAGTGAAAATAACCTTTCATCAGCGTGTCAAGATCGATCAGGCATAAGGCGGTATTTGTTTTTTTTGAAAAAAGAATGTTGTTTAGTTTGGTATCGTTGTGGCAAATACGAATGGGTAAATCTGTTGTCTGTAATTCTTTGAGTTGCCCTAACATTCTTTGGGAAAAAGCAATGGCAGTTTTGGCAATTTCCAATTTTGTGGACGCAGCGTTAGATAATGCTTCGTTAAACTGGCTCTCACGAAGGTCAAGGTCATGAAATTGGGCAATGGTATCTACAAAATCATTGGTCTCGACACTTTTCAATAATAGATGAAACTTGCCGATGATACGCCCCGCTTCAAAAGCTACCTTGGTTTCAGTCGTGGTATTATGGGCCGTACTATTATTGATATAGGTCATCACTCGCCAAAAACCAGAATTATCTGATAAAAAATATTTACCAGAAGTGGTTCGTATCAGATCTATTTCTTGGTAACCGTTACCGTTCAACTGTTTGAGGGCACGGTCAATATTGCCCATAAGGCCCTCAATATCCTTGAAAACATTGTGGTTTATTCGTTGGAGTATGTAGCAAGGGGTTTTGTTTTCTGAGACGTAGGTGTCATTGATATAGCCATCGTTTAGCGGAGAGAAGATATAGTCTTTTTCAGGCAAATTAAAATTTGCCTGAATATGGTTGAGTTCTTCTAGGGTATGTTTGCCCATAATATATAATAAAAAGGCTTTCTGTGAAAAGAGGGTCTGTTTTAATAATTTATTAGTTCCACAAGGGTGATGGGTACTTTCCGTTAGCTGTTTTTTGTTGAAGGCTATTCACGGCGATCTCGCGATCACTTGCATAGGTCACCCCGAACCAATTGTCTTTCGACGGTACCACTTTTACTTTAGCCTTGCCAGCTTGTAATAAGTTCTGAATGGTTTTCGGAATATAGAGTTCGCTGGTCTTGATCATATGTTCATCTTCTAAAAATTCACGAAATTCGGTTTCGATCACATCGAAAATAGAAGGGCGGCATATCCAGAAATTCATGCTAGCCAATTCATCACCGGTATATTGCATGCCCGAATCGGCATCGATTACCTTATCACCCTCTTGTGCTAGTTTTAATCGTTCATCTACCGAAATCAAATTATCGCCTTCGGTCATGCACACACCTCTTGATACAGAACCATGCCCCGAAAGTGTGTCTTTTAACGTATAACCGATCAATGCGTAATGATTTTCTTGAGGGTATTCTTTGATAAATTTCGCAGCATTGGCATAGGCCGATTGCCCATAAAAATCATCTGCATTAATAACGCAAAAGGGTTTATTGATGACATTTCTTGCTGTCCACACTGCATGGGCGGTTCCCCATGGTTTTAGTCGTTCGCCGTCGAAAATAACGTGCTGGGGCAAATCGGATATTTCTTGTGCCAGTACATCCAACTTCACGGCGGTCGGCAGTCTACTTTCTAGGTGCTCTTGCAAGAAAGATACATTGTCTTTTTTGGTGATGACTACGATATGGTCGAACCCATTTTTGATAGCGTCGTAGATACCGAATTCCATTAAGAATTCCCCTTTTGGGCCCAAATCATCGAACTGTTTTAGTTTGCCGTAACGGCTTCCGCTTCCTGCGGCCATTAAAAGTAATGTCATTTTTTATTTCTTTAGCAGGTCAAAAATAAGTCTTTGAATTCAAAAAACATTTTAATATCGACGTATATCACATATAACCTATTGAAATTGATGATCATTCGTGAAATTTTTATAATTTAAAGCATTATTTATAAGAGCCCAAAATGGGTTTTATTAGGACCAAACTCCAATCAAATGAATTCAAGAAGAAATTTTATCAAGAAAACTTCAGTAGTGGGTACAGGTATTGCCATGACCCCGGCTTTTACTTATGGCATTTTTGAAAAGGGGCAAAACGAAAAATTGAACATCGGTGTCATTGGGGTGGATGACCGAGGAACAGGTCATTTGGTAAACCTGCTCATGCGTAAAGATGTGAATATTACCGCAATCTGTGATATAGACCAAGGTCGTATTGCAATCGCAAAGAATAAGATTGCAAAAGCGGGGGGCAAAGCACCGAAAACTTTCGGAAGCAACACCTATGACTACCGTAATTTATTGGAGTTAAGTGATGTTGATGCCGTAGTAATTGCAACCCCTTGGTTATGGCATACCCGTATGACGGTAGATGCCATGAAAGCTGGTAAGTATGCAGGGGTAGAGGTTTCCGCTGCAAATACCATGGAGGAGTGTTGGGTCTCGTAAACACACATGAGGCGACGGGTACCCACATGATGATTTTAGAGAACGTGAACTATAGAAGAGATGTTCTTGCGGTACTGAACATGGTAAAACAAAATATTTTTGGTGAGCTCGCGCATTATTAGATGTGGCTACCAACATGATTTAAGGGGCATAAAGCTCAATGATGGAAAAACGCCCCCGGTAAGGGAGCAGAGTTCGGTGAAAAAGGATATTCAGAGGCCAAATGGCGCACCGCCCATTCGGTAAAGCGCAATGCCGATGTATACCCTACCCACGGTCTTGGTCCCATTGCCGCAATGGCGAACATCAACCGTGGTAACCGTTTTGTATCGATGATCACTGCCTCTAAGGCCATTGGGCTTCATAACTACTGTCTAATTGTTTAAGTTTTCTATATTATCTTTCAATTGACTTCCGCGCACCTCCCGTTTTCTCCACTTGAAAGGTTTGCTGTTTTTGCCGTATGCTTCAATGTATGCCTCAATGTGTTCT
>JAJRSY010000267.1 GCA_024278565.1 Bacteroidota bacterium | reverse complement strand
GGGGTGACAGAAGAATAATCGAGAAGTATATCGAAAATCAGGGAAGGGCGAATGATGTAAAACAGCTCAGGTTGTTCGATACATGATCAATGCACAGCATTGAAGAAAACGCCCTGCGCTCTTGGCGCAGGGAAATTTACAATTTAGAACAAGGCTCACCAATATCAAGATCGAGAGGCTTAATATCATTTGAATTCAATATGTTGCCCTCTTTGGGGGTGTTGAACTGATATATTTTTCCATACTGATCACAGGCGTACATTGTGTTGTTGGATCCTTGGGCTAAAGCTACCCATGACCCATGTTCGTTAGTACAGGTCTTCAAGTACAAAATTTTCAGGAATATTGAATTTTATTTCCTTTTCATCGGTCAGTACTATTGTCGTATCTTCTTTACAGGCGATAAAAAAGTAGCTTAAAATAAACAAGCTAATCACGGTTTTAGTTTTGGACATGGCTAAGGAATCTATTGGTTTTTTTAAAGGTGCTAAAAACTGTTTGAGCAATCTTTTATAAATAGAACCAAAAGATCTCCGAATTTGTAACCGATTCGAACATGAATGTTCAATAAGGGTGCATTGGTTGCTGCTTGTTAGAACTATACTCCTGCCAAATGGAAATTCGGGAGAATCTAGGCAGGGTTTTTTTCTCATACCAACCTGCCTGCCGGTAGGCAGGTTGGTATGGGGGAAAACACCAAGTAGAAATTTCGGGTTTCCATTTGGCAGGAGTATATAGTTGTAACTAATCAGTTTGAATAATGTTCAGAATTAATTTTAACCGCAATGAACGCAATAGAAACGTAAAGAACGCAAGGCCATACTGAAAACCAACTACCTAAAATTATATTTGACCGCACCTTAAAGGTATATCGTGCATTGGGACCTGGCCTGTTGGAAAGTTCTTATGAAGAATGTTTGTTCTACGAATTGGGCAGGTCCGGATTACAGGTTGTAAAGCAGAAACCACTGCCGTTGATATATGAGGACGTGAAACCGGGAATCGGATATCGTGTTGATCTATTGGTTGAAAACAAGGAGATCATTGAAATAAAATAGGTAGAGGCGTTAAACGACATGCATTTAGCCCTCCCGAAGTTTCGGGATTGACATATTTAAAACTATCGGATTGCAAACTTGGTCTGTTGATCAACTTTAACGTAACCTTGATTAAAAATGGCATTAGACCAGTGGTCAACAATTTATGGTCCCCTTGTGCTCTTTGCGTTTCTATTGCGTTCATTGCGGTTAATTGGAGCGTTTAATATAGACTAATCAGTTACCTATATTTAACCTTTCAATTGTCTTAACCCATCGTAAACGGCTATACCAACCGCATTGGCCAAATTCAAACTACGAATATGGGTGCTGTACAAAGGTATTTTGTAGATTCTGTCTTTATGGGCATCGGTAATTACATTAGATAAGCCAACCGATTCTTTTCCAAAAATCAGAAAGAGGTCCTTTATATAGTCAATCGACCAATGTTCTTGTTCGGCACGGCTTGAAAAAAAGACCATACTCTTGTCTTCGTGAATAGAAAAAAAGTCATCTATACTATCGTAGATGGTAAGTGAAATGTGTTTCCAGTAATCAAGTCCGGCACGTTTGAGCCGTTTATCGTCCAGTTCAAAACCAAATGGTTTTACCAGATGTAAGTGACACCCAGAAGCCAAGCTTAACCTGCCAATATTACCGGTATTCATGGGTATTTCGGGTTCGATAAGAACAATATTGAAGGCCATTATTTCTGTAATGTTTTTAGGTAAAACTGTTCTACTTTTTCACGTGCCCATGGGGTTCGTCGCAAGAATTTCAAGCTTGATTTCACCGATGGGTCACTTTTAAAACAGTTGATGTTGATGTTTATTTTATTCGCAAGTTCTTCCCATGTGTATTTTTGGGCAAGCTGTTCTAGAATATCGACCAATTTCACCCCGTGTAACGGGTTGTTGGGTTGTTCTTGGGCTGAGGTGTCTTTCTTGTTCATAATCCAAAATTCACAAACTCTTATAATTTCGACTTCTTCACTCTAGAAAAAGTAACGATTATAAATGAAAAACTCCGGTAATCAGCCGGAGTTTATTCATCAATCAAAAAACGAACAGTCATGATAAACTGTTGTTACTTTCAAAATTACAATTTATATGCCAAATTACCAATTTAAGGTTTATTTAACAATAAATTGAGATGTGATTCTTAGCCTAAATATGTTTTCAATATTTTGCTTCTTGAGGTGTGTTTTAATCTTCGAATGGCTTTTTCCTTTATTTGGCGAACACGTTCCCTAGTAAGTTCAAAGGTTTCCCCGATTTCTTCTAAGGTCATTGCTTGTTGCTCAGCCAGACCAAAATAGAGACGAATAACATCAGCCTCACGGGGTGTCAGGGTGTCTAAAGCCCTTTCAATCTCAGTTCGTAAAGATTCAACCAATAATTCTCGATCTGGGTTGGGCGACTCACCACTACGAAGTACATCGTATAGGTTCGAATTTTCACCAGCGATCAAGGGAGCATCCATAGAAACGTGACGGCCCGAGTTTTTTAAAGATTGTTTCACATCAGAAACGGTCATATCAAGCTCTTTGGCAATTTCTTCGGCTGAGGGCATTCTTTCATGGGCTTGCTCTAAGAAGGCAAAAGTTTTGTTGATCTTGTTGATCGATCCAATTTTGTTCAATGGCAAACGAACAATACGTGATTGTTCGGCCAGCGCCTGTAAAATTGATTGACGTATCCACCATACGGCGTAAGAGATGAATTTGAAACCACGTGTTTCATCAAAACGTTGTGCCGCTTTAATCAACCCTAGGTTTCCCTCATTGATCAAATCTGGTAAAGTAAGGCCTTGGTTTTGGTACTGTTTTGAAACCGATACCACGAATCGAAGATTGGCCTTTGTTAGTTTTTCAAGAGCGAGTTGATCGCCTGCCTTGATACGTTGTGCCAATTCTACTTCTTCATCTGCGGTAATCAGGTCAACCCTGCCGATTTCTTGCAAGTACTTGTCCAAAGATGCGGTCTCCCTATTGGTGACCTGTTTTGTAATTTTTAGCTGTCTCATCTAAAAGTTTTACGGGTTAAGTTTGTTAAAGCATAAGCTGCATATACTTATACGTGAAAAAGTCAGGAATGTTACAATAGGGTGTGAAAAAGTTCAAAATTCTAGATAAAGAACAAAAAAACCCCTGTTGGTACCAACAGGGGTTTTTTAACATTTAGTACTAGAAACCTAATCTCTTCGAGGTCTACGGTCTCTATCATTTCGCCCACGATCGCGATCATTATTCCTACGCGGTGGTCTTTCCACATAACCTTCTGGTTTTGGTAAAAGCGCTTTACGAGATACCTTGTCTTTACGGGTTCTTGGGTCTCTGCCTAGATACTTGATGTCGAATACATCACCCATATTTACTACATCGGTAACCTTTTCGGTACGTTCCCAAGCGAGTTCTGATATGTGTACCAATACTTCATTGCCGGGAGCATCTTGGTATTCTACCACGGGGCCAAAATCAAGTATTTTAATGACCTTTACTTCATATGTGCTATCTACCTCTGGCTTGAACATCAATGAGTCTATTTTTGCCAATACCTCATCGATACCATCTTGGTTGGTGCCCAAGATTTCAACAATACCTTCTTCGGTTACGGGATCTTCATTGATGACAATTGTGCATCCTGTTTCTTTTTGTAATTCTTGAATTACTTTTCCGCCGGGTCCGATCAAGGCGCCGATAAATTCGTTCGGTATGGTTTTAGTTACCATTTTAGGTGCATGCGATTTCACATCTGCATTGGGCGTACTGATCGTATCGGTCAGTTTGCCAAGTATATGTAATCGGCCTTCTTTTGCTTGGATCAATGCTTTGACCAAAATTTCATAAGACAGTCCTTTTACTTTGATATCCATTTGGCAGGCTGTGATTCCATCCGCCGTACCGGTTACCTTAAAGTCCATATCTCCCAAGTAATCTTCATCACCCAAAATATCGCTCAAAACAGCGTATTTTCCAGAATCCGCATCAGAGATCAAGCCCATTGCAATACCTGAAACGGGTTTTGTCAATTGAACTCCCGCATCCATCAATGCCATTGTGCCCGAGCATACGGTTGCCATAGACGACGATCCGTTCGATTCCAGTACTTCAGAAACCACACGTACGGTATAGGGGCAATCTTCAGGGATCATTCCTTTCAAAGCACGTTGCGCCAAGTTACCGTGACCGACCTCTCTTCTAGACGTTCCTCGAATGGGTCTAGCCTCACCGGTACAAAAAGGAGGGAAATTATAGTGAAGGTAGAATGTTTCCTCACCTTCGTATGATGGCATATCTATTTTGTTGGCCTCTCTAGAAGTACCTAAGGTAACTGTTGCCAAAGCTTGGGTTTCACCCCTAGTGAAAATGGCAGATCCGTGGGTAGAGGGTAAATAATCAACTTCACACCAAATAGGTCTGACCTCATCAGTCTTACGACCATCTAATCGCAGACCTTCATCTAAAGTCAGGTTACGAATGGCGGCTTTTTCTGCTTTGCGATAGTATTTAGAAACCAACCCTCCAAAATCTTCCAATTCTTCTTCTGAGAAAGTAGCTTTGATATTTTCTTTTATCTCTGAAAATGAAGCACTTCTTTCGTGTTTCTCAGATCCTGCTTTTGCTACGGCATATACTTTATCGTACGCCATGTCATAAACCTTCTTTTCTAAATCTTCATCTGTTCTTTCCGTAGGGTACTCACGTACTTCTTTTCTACCGAATGCTTCGGCCAGTTTCAACTGTGCGGCAACCTGTACCTTAATGGCTTCATGGGCAAATTTAATGGCCTCGGTCATTTCTTCTTCAGAAATCTCATCCATTTCACCTTCTACCATCATCACAGAGTCGGCAGATGCCCCTATCATCATTTCGATATCACTTTCAGCCAATTGTGCCCTAGATGGGTTGATGATGAATTTACCATCAACACGACCTACACGACATTCTGAAATAGCGCACTCAAAAGGAAAATCAGATAGTTGAATAGCAGCCGATGCTGCCAACCCTGCCATGGCGTCTGGCATAACATCATCATCATGTGACATTAACTGTATCATGACCTGGGTCTCTGAATGATAATCTTTTGGAAAAAGTGGACGTAAAACGCGATCCACCAAACGCATGGTCAACACTTCGCCATCACTAGGTCTTGCCTCTCTCTTGAAAAAACCACCTGGGTAACGCCCAGAAGCGGCAAATTTTTCACGATAATCAACCGTTAACGGAAGAAAATCAAGATCTTTTTGTTCGTAGTTGGAAACTACGGTACACAACAGCATACATTTACCTGATTGCACAACAACAGAACCGTGTGCCTGCTTTGCCAATTTTCCGGTTTCGATAGAAATCTCTCTACCGTCACCAAGGTCAATGACCTCTTTAAATACTTTAGGAATCATAAATTTGATTTATAACCTGATACTATCAGATTTGTTAAACAATGGTCTTTCCGCCATTTGTACTGGTCGGAGTTGTTGTGTTGTGTTGTGTTGACCAATGAAAAACTGTGTGCAGCTTTTTGTTTGCCCTGAACTTTCAAGGACTTTGTAAATAGTATTGGATGCTAAAACGAGTTCGGCATAATCAAAACAAGGAAGCTAGAGCTTCCTTGTTTTGATTATTTTCTAATGTTCAATTCTTTGATGAGTTCACGATATTTTACAACATCTTTCTTCTTTAGGTAATCTAAGAGACTTTTTCTCTTACCCACCAACTTTACCAAGGAACGCTCGGTATTAAAATCTTTATGGTTTCTTTTTAGGTGACCGGTGAGGTGATTGATGCGATGTGTGAACAGTGCGACCTGCCCCTCGGTAGAACCTGTATTTTCTTCTTTTCCGCCGTGTTTCTTAAAAATCTTGGCTTTTACTTCTTTTGTTAGATACATTCCAATATTAATTTTAATGATTTTTATGTATTTGAACCGTTTCCAGATCAGGGCGCAAATATAATACTATTTTGGTGGTTGGCGGTACTATTTTGATTCAATTATTCTTAGCCTTTAACTTGAAAATAAACCGAAGCGCTTGACTTCACTTTACTTTTGGCAAAGTACGATAGTAGAAGGGTTCTTGAACGGTCATAGGACCTATATAACCGTGAAATTGAGCGTCTATTCGATCCTAACAGCATTGTTCTGTACCAAATCAATGTACAGGTTAATCTTTTGTTTCAGGTCCCTACGGTGTACGATGAAATCTAAAAACCCATGTTCTTTTAAAAATTCAGCGGTTTGAAAACCTTTGGGCAGCTCTTTACCGGTAGCTTCTTTTACGATTCTTGGTCCGGCGAAGCCGATCAGGGCACCGGGTTCAGAAATATTGATATCACCGAGCATGGCATACGAAGCTGTGGTTCCGCCTGTTGTGGGGTGTGTGCACAGTGAAATATAGGGTAGGCCAGCATCTGCCAATTGGGCCAATTTAGCCGAGGTTTTTGCTAGTTGCATTAACGACAATGCGGCCTCCATCATTCGAGCCCCACCAGATTTTGAGATCATTAGAAATGGTACTTTCTTTTTTATGGCATGGCCAATGGCTCGGGCAATCTTTTCGCCTACAACGCTACCCATTGATCCACCTATAAATGTGAAGTCCATACAAGCGATTACCAGTTCTTTGTTTTGTGATTTTCCGAAGGCGGTTCTTACTGCATCTTTTAAGCCTGTTATTTTCTGGGCTTCCTTTAACCGATCTTTGTATTTTTTGGTGTCCTCAAACTTGAGCGGGTCTTTAGAGGTCAATTTTGCATCAAGTTCTTTGAATTTATTGTCATCAAAAAGAATCTCAAAATACTCTTTACTGCCTATGCGAACATGGTAGTCATCTTCTGGGCTGACATAAAAGTTTTTTGCCAATTCTTCAGATTCCACTATTTTTCCGGTAGGTGATTTATACCAAAGTCCTTTTGGGGTGTCTTTTTTCTCTTCTGTAGCAGTCTGTATTCCTTTTTCTTTTCTCTTAAACCAAGCTGTCATATCTGATGAAATTGGATAGTTGAACGAAATACTTTATAGAGTGTTGACATTGTTCAGGTCTTCAAAGGCCTTTTTCAAACGTTCTACAAAAGTCTTTTCGCCTTCACGCAACCATGCTCTAGGGTCATATGTTTTCTTGTTGGGTTCATCAGCACCTTTTGGGTTGCCGATTTGTGACTGAAGATAGTCTTTTTTGTCTTGAATATAATCTCTAACACCTGCCATGAAAGCGTATTGCAGGTCAGTATCAATATTCATTTTAATAACCCCGTAGCTAATGCCCTCACGAATTTCCTCTACTGTTGAACCCGATCCACCATGAAAAACAAAATCGATATGGTTGTGTTCGACGCCGTATTTTTCAGAGATGTATTCCTGTGAATTTTTAAGTATTTTAGGTGTTAATTTTACATTACCGGGCTTATAGACCCCGTGTACATTGCCGAAGGCTGCGGCAATGGTAAATCTCGGACTTACTTTTGAAAGCTCTTCGTAGGCGTAGGCCACTTCTTCTGGTTGCGTATATAGTTTAGAATCATCAACATCTGAATTGTCAACACCATCTTCCTCGCCTCCTGTTATGCCCAGTTCGATTTCCAGGGTCATGTTCATTTTACCCATTCGTTCTAGATACTTCTTGCAGATTTCGATATTCTCCTCGATAGGTTCTTCCGATAGGTCGATCATGTGAGAGCTGAACAATGATTTTCCGGTTTCTGCAAAATGCTTTTCACTTGCGTCTAAAAGGCCATCGATCCAGAGCAATAGTTTTTTTGCACAATGATCGGTATGCAGTATTACTGTAGCCCCGTAGGCCAATGCCAATTCGTGAACGTGTTTTGCACCGGCAACTGCCCCTAGTACGGCTGCATTTTGCCCTTCGTTAGAAAGGCCCTTGCCCGCATTGAACTGTGCGCCACCATTTGAGAATTGTATGATGACAGGGGCGTTTAGGTTGGCAGCGGTCTCTAAAACCCCATTTATGGTATTTGAACCTATTACATTTACTGCGGGAAGGGCAAAACCCTTCTCTTTTGCGTAGTTGAAAATCTCTTGGACTTCATCACCGGTTGCAACACCGGGTTTAATAGTGTGGGCCATAATCTATCGGTTGGATTAGAATTTGTAATAATCGGTAAAAGTAGTAAAATAATCACTGTTGTCCAATTAAAACCAGCCTACCGCCAGACTGGTTTTTGTAAGGTTTAAATCCATATACAACCCCGAGTATTCGGGGGATCGGGCGCTTTCGACAAAGGCACACCCTGCCAGACAGGCAGGCTTGCGTTTTTAGTTTTTTTAATATCAGGTTTTTACTAAAACGTCTATTGTTTAAAAAGGTGTTTACCTGCCCGCCTTTGGAAGTTCATTGTTCACTGTTTTTCGTTTCTCGTTGTTCGTTGATGGTTTCTCGTTTGTTTGTAGATTACCATAAACTATTGTCAACTGTTTTTCGCTTTTCGTTTCTCGTTGATGGTTTCTCGTTTGTTTGTAGATTACCATAAACTATTGTCAACTGTTCATTGTTCACTGTTCATTGTTCACTGTTCATTGTTCATTGTTCACTGTTCATTGTTCTTTAAAAGATGCGTCTTAAAAAGGATAGTTTATACCAATTTGTAAAACGGAATGACCGAAATTATAATCTCGAAACCACCTTTTCGAATTCTCTTCTGCGGGGTTGTAGGTCTTGAAGCCTAAGTCTCCCCTTAGTACAAAATAGGTAAAATCATAGCGTATGCCAAAGCCTGTGCCTAAGGCAATGTCTTTCAATGAGCCTAAGCCCTTAAAGGTAGCTTCTGGGTCGTCAACATTATCTAAAACATTCCAGATATTTCCAGCATCTGCAAACAGAGCACCTTTAAAACTTCCGACGATAGGAAAACGATACTCTAAACTCAATGCGATCTTAAGGTTCGCCTCGTTAAAATCGTTAATGGCATTAGTTCTTCCCGGGCCCAATGAGTATGGTCTCCAAGCTCTATTGTCGTTGGATCCTCCAGCAAAAAAACTTCGTACAAAGGGAATGTTGTCAGAATTACCATAGGGCACCGCAATACCAAAAAAACTTCGAAATGCCAAAACGTTTGCTTTTGAGGTATTCCAGTATTTGACATAATCGAACTCGGTCTTTACATATTGCGAATAGGGAACATCAAAGATCAGAAGGTTATTGTCTGCATTCTTATCAAAAGGAACTATATATGAAAGTGCCGAAAGCAAATTGCCCGCGCTTTCGAACTTAAATCGAAATTGATAGAAGTTATTATCGGTAGGGCCTTTTCTGTTGTTCTTATTGAACGTATAGTTGTTGGCGAAGATCAGGTTGTCTTCGGTCAATCTTATTTGTCTTTCTTTAATTCTAAATACATCTATGTACTGTTCTGGTGTAGAGGTGACCGTTCTATTTAGAATGGCATCTATAAAATCCGTTGTGCCAGAGGGTATGGTCAAATTACCGTCAGGATCATAAGAACCGCTCAAAGAGGGCACGGTTTCGAAATTATCTGCAATGGCATCCAACTTGTCAAACGTATTTCTGTACACATTGAAAAACCGATTACTGTTTACGTTTCTGACAAATTGGACGTTGAGTAATTCAACAGCGTTTTTTTTAAACTCTGAAGGTGTCCAATTATAGCCCAATACGGCGTTGAACGTTTCTTTGTCCAAACCAATATTTTGTTGAAAATTGGCACCCAAGGTTGCCCGGGTCCTTGGCAACATATAGTTCGGAATGATTTTTTTGGTGTTTATAAACGGCAGCCAGATCCTCGGAAAATCGAGGTTTAGGTCGCCCCCGAACTCCAAAATATTAAAAAAACGATTGTCAATTATGGTTGGGTCTCTTGAAGACCCCACGTTCAATCTACCCGAAAGGCTAAGGTTCTCTGCCCCTTTGAAAATATTTCTAGCCTGTAGCGAAGGGCTGAACGCAAGGCCCACTGTTTGAATGTTCGACTGGGTAACATCTAAATTTGTGCTAAATGAATACTTGGGCCGTTCTGACAAATAGATATTGGCGGTCAGGTTCGTATTGGTGCTGTCTTCCACAAAAGAAATAGAGGGGTATTTGAAAACATTGAGACTTGAAATTTGCCTATAGGTTCTGATTCGATCTAGATCACGATAAACACTGTCTTTTGAAAAGAATACGGCATCGGTCAATGTTTCTGGCTTAAAACGAAGTTTATCGCGGTAAAAAATGGTGTAATCGCCAAAGCGTTCGAATTTGAGCTGCCCACCGTTCGCATCAAAAAGGTAATCGGTGTAAATATTTATCCTGTCAAATTTGAACACCTTGTACGCTGAGGTTGTTATTGAATTTTCACTCCTTTTTTTTAGGTTGTCGATATTCAGTTCAATATCCATCATAGGATCATCTCCCAATTTGGTGGTGTCACTGATCACATTGTAGCTTATTGCGCTTTCCTGAAAATTCCATACCCCGTTATTTCTGAAAATTGAGGTTAGCCGCTCCCTTTCTTTATTGAAATTTTCGATATCGAACTGCTGGCCCGTCTTGACGTAAGATTTGGCTTTGACCAGTTTATAAATTGAATCGATTGCTTTTGATGGGATTTTATGAAAGACCGAATCTATAATAAAGGGTTGGCCCAGCTTTATTTCGTAGTCAAGGGCAATACGTTGTTTTTTATTAAGGCTATCAATTTTGAAACTAGTATTGTTGTTGAAATAGCCTTTGCTGCGGTAGTAGGCACTTAACCGTTCTAAAGTTTTTTCTGTCAATAAAGTATCAAGTGTAGAAGGGGGTTCTCCAATTTTTTTAAGCCATTCGCTCAATCCTTTGACTACAAACGATTCGCCCAGTCGATTCACCTGTTTTTCAGACAATAGGTTTACCAAGTGTTGTTTCCTATTTTTTTTTTTATAGAGCCAACTGTTAAAAGACGAATCAGGGTTAACTTTCGCAAGATTGTATAAATTTAAACGCATGGGGTAACCCAACAAAGTGGTATTGGGTTTTTGTATGATAAGACTTTCGATAGCCTCGTCAACCATTTTGTCACCATTGGTGAGAATGGTGTTTTTCGTAATCAAAACCTCGTTCTCACCTACCCTCTTGAGCGAGTTGCATGATGGGATTATTGTAGCGATCAATAATAATCCTATTTTAGGACTACATTTAATAACGGGCAACGGGATCCTCATAGAAATCAAAAATACATTATTTGTATGGTTGTTAAAAACCAAATAAAGCTTATCAAAAGTTTACAGCAAAAAAAGTGCCGAATTCAACAGGGTCTGTTTGTGGTGGAAGGGGTTAAGGTCGTACAAGAATTATTGGCATCAGCGTATAAGGTGTACAAGGTTTATAGTGCTGATTCAAGTGTTTTTGACGCGGTTGAAGGCAGTGAAGTAGTTTCTCAACGTGAATTAAAACAAATGAGCGGGCTTAAAAACCCGAACATTGTTATAGGGGTTTTTTATATTCCCCAACCAAAGAAGGTTGATTTTAAAGATTGGGTGGTTGTGTTGGATGACGTTCGCGATCCTGGCAATCTGGGTACAATTATTCGGCTTTGTGATTGGTTTGGAATTGGGCAGCTTGTCTGTTCCCACAATACGGTTGATTGTTACAACCCTAAAGTATTACAGGCAACTATGGGTTCAATTACCAGGGTGAATTTGGTTTATACAGCTATTGGTGATTTCCTCGGAAAAAGCAATGTACCGGTTTATGGGGCTTTTATGGATGGTCATTCAGTCTATAGAACCAAGTTGCCCGAAACAGGTATTTTGGTGTTAGGCAACGAGGCCAATGGAATTTCAAAACAAGTGGAGGCTTTGGTGACTGCAAGAGTTGCGATACCTCAATTTGGAAACCAAACTACTGAAAGTTTGAATGTAGCGACGGCAACTGCAATTTTATTGAGTGAGCTACGAAGGGGGTAAGTGCCTCTTTTTTTACAAGACGGAAGGCTATACTATTATTCGGTACTACTGCGAACCAGCCTGCCGGGCGGGCAGGTTTAGTGGAAGATTTATATCAGTTCAAAATGAATGAATGCTTTAATGTGTGGTAACTGTTCAGTCGTTTTTTAAAAAAATAGAGAATAAATGATTTTTTTTGTAAAACACACCCCAAGCCCCCTCTTAAGAGGAGAATATTGGTGTTTATTCTCTATTTTTTTATCCCATTTGTTCTAATTTTACTATCGGCTGAACAGTTACAATGTGTGAATAAAATAGTCTTATTTACCTGTATATCAGCCTATTGCTTATTTATATTATTCAAGCCTGCCCGTGCCGTTCAGGCGGGCATTCACCCATTGTTTTTTAAGATGTTCAAAACTAAAAATATGATTTTACCCACACAAATAGTAGTAGAACCTATTATTCAAATGTGAAATTGATAAAAAGCCCCCGGGTACGCATGGCTTCTATATTGCCTGTCCATGGGCTGTTGGGGTCGTTGTCACGGATCAACTCATCGGTCAACCCGAAGATACCCCTTATCGATGGGGTGAACTTGAAATATTCAAGGTAAAAATCAATACCAAAACCAAGTTCGTAATTGTAGCTCCATTTTTTCATGCGAAAAGTACCTGAAGAATTATCGTCTAGATTTGTTTCATTGCTGCCGAGATTTAAAGAAGTCGATGCGCCCCCTAGTATAAAAGGCTTCCAGTTTCCCAACCTTCGGGTATTGATCTTCAAAAGCAGAGGAAAGTTGATATAGGTCGATTTCACTTCCCTAATAGCGTCTCTTTCTTCATCGAAGCCGGTAAAGCCCAAGGTTCGTGCATTGTAGGCAAGCCCTGGTTCAAAACGCACATCTAAAAATTCGTGTACTCTCATTTCGCCGATCAGGCCTACGGTGAAGCCCGTCGATTTTACAACCTGAACATCGGTGAGGTTCTTTCCGAGATTGTCTTTGTAATCAAATTTGAAGCCATATCTATTGAACCCTAGATAGTAGCCGTAGTTCAAAAACTTTTTGTCTTTGTTCTCTATATTAAGAACGGGCTTTTCTTTGAACTGGGCCATTATGGGTTGGCACAAGAACAAGCTGCTGACAAAAAAAAACAGTAAATTCCTCATAGTTTACTTTGTGGCTATATAAATGGTTGCGACCCCAAACGTTTGGGGTTTGTTTTCTACCTCTATAAACCCGATTTTGCGTAAAATATTGTTGAAATTTTCACCATGCGGAAAAACCGCTGCCGATTCTGATAAGTAAGTATAGGCCGAGCGGTCTTTAGAAAAAAGTCTTCCCACTGCCGGTAGTATGTAATTACAATGAAAATAGTAGCCCTGTTTGAACGGGGTTTTTGTGGGTACTGAGGTCTCAAGCACTACAAAGGTGCCTTTTGGTTTCAGAACCCTGTAAATTTCTGCCAACCCTTTTTCAAGCGTTTCAAAATTACGTACCCCAAAGGCCACGGTAACGGCATTAAAAGAGTTTTCTTCAAAAGGCAGGTCTTCGCTGTCACCAACTATCATTTCAATGATATTATCAAGATTCTTGTCGGTGATTTTTTTTTTGCCCACGTCCAGCATTCCCTGAGAAATATCAAGACCTATGATTTTATCTGCCTCGGTCTGTGCAAGGCTTATTGCCAGATCACCTGTACCTGTGGCAATATCTAAAATGGTTTTGGCCTTCTTTTTCTTTATGATGGCAACTACCCGTTTCCTCCATTTTATATCCACTCCAAATGAAATAACCCGATTGAGTCCGTCATAATTGGTCGATATGGCATCGAACATCTTGGTCACCTGCTCTTTTTTTCCCAGTCCGGAATCTTTATATGGGGTGACATTTTTGTTCATCGAATCAAAATTTTTGGCGAAGATACATTATAGAACCAGCTTATTGTTGGTTGCCGAATACAATAAAGCAGATCGGTGAATGTTTATTACTATTGAAATAATGGTGGTACACTATAAATTTACGTAATTTTGCATTGAAAACAGTCGCAAATTTTTCTTGACATGTGCTGTAAAAAAACTATTGTGCCCAAAGGGGCATTTCTTTCTGATTTGAGGTTGGGGGTCTTTGTTCCATCCATGAACTACAATATTTGTATTAAATGAAGATTATAATAGCTGGTGCGGGTGAGGTAGGCTTTCATTTGGCAAAATTGCTATCTTATGAGTCACAGGATATTACCTTGATCGATACCAACAAAGAAAGTTTGGCCTATGCTGACAATCATTTGGATATTCGTGTTTTAAGGGGCGATGCAACGTCGATTTCGGTTCTTAAAGATGCCCAAGTGCAAAGTTCGAACCTTGTAATAGGGGTCACCTCTTCAGAAACCACCAATATTACGTTATGTATGTTGGCGAAGCAAATGGGTTGCGAAAGAACAATTGCAAGAATCTCAAATACCGAGTTTATTGATTGTAAAGAGACTATCAAGTTTGAAAAACTGGGTATTGACGAACTAATTTCCCCCGAAGAATTGGCGGCCAGTGAAATTCAGTTGTTATTGAACGAATCTGCATTTAATGACACCTATGAATTTGAAGGGGGAAAGCTCATTATGATCGGGGTATCTCTATCAAAGTCGGCGCCCTTTGTTGGAAAGATGGTCAAAGAAGCTGCCACTATTTTCACTGAGCTGCATTTTATGCCTATTGCCCTACAGCGAATGGGTGCCCAATATACTGTTATTCCGAGGGGTGATACTGTTTTTAAAGAAGGTGACCAAGTGTATTTTATAACGGTAAAAGAGGGTGTTGATGAACTCTACAAACTGACTGCAAAGAAGAAGGAGGAAATCAAGAACGTCATGATCCTTGGCGGTAGTAAAGTAGGTTTTAAGGCAGCAAGAGATCTGTGCGCAAAAAAATTCAATGTAAAGCTTATTGAAAAAAACAAAGAAAAGGCCTTTGATCTTGCCGATGACCTTCCTAACGCTTTGGTCATCAACGGTGATGGTAGAAACGTGGAGCTCTTGGAGGAAGAAAGCCTAGAGTCGATGGATGCTTTTATTGCCGTTACCGGAAACGCCGAGACCAATATCATGTCTTGTTTGATCGCAAAATCGCGCCATGTTAAAAAAACCATAGCGCTAGTAGAGAATATGGACTATTTTCAGCTATCACATTCCATAGGTATTGATAGCTTGATCAACAAGAAATTATTGGCCGCCAACAATATTTTCAGGCATATCAGAAAAGGCGAAATTGTTGAATTGATGCGCTTGAACAACCTGGACGCCGAAATTCTGGAATTTGTGGTAAAATCAGGATCGAAGGTGGCAGGTCGCACCATTCGAGAGCTTGATTTTCCGAAGGCGGCAACAATTGGTGGGGTAGTGCGCGATGGCAAGGGTGTTATCGCTCTTGGCGGCTTCGAAATAAAGGACGGTGATAGGGTTTTGGTCTGCTGTTTGCCAAAAGCGATATCCAGGATTGAGAAGTTGTTCTTATAACATGGAGAGTGTCATTTAAAAAAATCAATTTTGTTTTTAACACTGAATTTTAAAGCTAAGTTGGGTTTCTCATGAGGTTGAACACGAAAATAATTTTTCATATCATGGGGTTGCTCTTGCTCTTCAATGGGGTATTTATGCTTTTGGCGGTCTTGGTAAGTGGTATTTATAAAGATGGGGTGACCCTGGATATAGCGTTGGCCTCGGTCACCACTTTGTCAATAGGGGCGCTTCTCATGTTTTATACCCGAAAACATAAAAAAGAGGTACAGCGAAAAGAAGGGTATATCATTGTTACCTTTGGGTGGATCGCTTTATCTATTTCGGGAATGCTGCCCTATTTGTTCTCGGAGACAATACCTGGTGTCACCAATGCTTTTTTTGAAACCATTTCGGGCTATACCACTACGGGTGCCTCAATAGTGGATGATATCGAGGCTTTGCCCGAGGGTATTCTTTTATGGAGAAGTCTTACCCATTGGATCGGGGGAATGGGAATCATTGTACTGGCCATCGCCATTTTACCACTACTGGGTATAGGCGGCATGCAGTTGTTCGCTGCCGAGGCGCCTGGACCAAGTGCCGATAAACTGCACCCAAGAATTACCGATACCGCAAAACGGCTTTGGTACATCTACTTTGGGTATACCGTTGCCGAGACCTTGCTTTTGAAGTTGGCGGGCATGACCTTTTTTGATGCACTGAACCATGCTATGGCAACCTTGTCGACTGGAGGGTTTTCAACAAAAAATGCGAGTTTGGCGTTTTGGAACGATACCCCGGCAATTCAATATATCGTTATATTCTTTATGTTTTTGGCGGGCAGTAATTTTGTTCTCAGCTACTTTGCATTCAAAGGTAAAGTACAACGTGTACTCAAGGACGAGGAGTTTAAATATTACGGCGGGTTTATTCTTTTGTTCGCCATAGTGGCTGCCATCGTAATCTATTCTCAGATCAATATGGCTGTTTCAGCGTACCACCCCATGGTGTGGGGGCAGGGCGAGAGTTCGGTTCGGCATGCGCTCTTTCAGGTAGTTGCCGTTATTACCACAACGGGCTTCGTTACCGCTGATTTTACTGGTTGGACACCCTTTTTGACCATTCTCTTTTTCGGATTGATGTTTTTGGGCGGCTCGGCAGGGTCGACCGCTGGTGGTATAAAAGTGATGCGCCATTTACTGATCATCAAAAATGGTCTGTTGGAGTTCAAACGAACACTGCACCCCAATGCCGTGATCCCGGTACGTTACAATAACAAAATGGTCAAAGAGCATATTGTTTATAATATCATTGCCTTTTTCGTACTCTATATGTTGTTGTTCATCATTGGGGCGCTGGGACTTGGTGCTCTGGGTCTTGACTTTGTTTCGGCCATTGGTGGGGCGGCATCATCATTGGGCAACGTAGGACCGGCTTTGGGCAGTTTGAGTCCCTTGAATAATTTTCACGGTCTGCCCGATCTGGCAAAATGGTGGTGCGCATTTTTGATGCTCGCAGGCAGGCTTGAACTCTTTACGGTGCTTATACTGTTGACCCCCTATTTTTGGAGGCGCATTTAAAAGCTGACCCGAGACATAATTGCGAGGCACGAAGCAATCTGTTGATTCAAGATAACGTGATATGGAAACAATCAGTTGATTCCCACCAATGGGTTTATTAATCGTTAGGCAAATTAGTTTGTACAAACTTCCCTAAGCGGCATATTTTGCGTGCTTATGGCGGAAATATTTTTTTACCTGCGGTCGGTCTTTCTTCCTTTTGCCCATGAAATCGGTTATGTTCTCTTTGAGCTGTTCCTTGTTGATCGCCCGTTTCTTTCCCACGATATCTTGAATTCAAGTATATTGGTCTTTAGGTCTTGGTTCAGGTATTCCTGTGGGTTTAGTTCGGGGGAATAGGGCGGGATGAACAGTACCTCTATCCGATCCTTGTTTTCCCCCAGCCACTCGTTGAGCTTCTTGGTCTTGTGGGAGGGGTGGTTGTCGGTGACAAAGAATATCTTCCGCTTGCTGTATTTTATCATCTGTACCAAAAAGACCTTGAACACTTCGCTGTTGAAGCCTTTCTCCATCAGCATAAACTGCAAATGCCCCCTATTGCTGATGGCCGATATCATATTGACCGAAAAACGTTTCCCCGTTGCCTTGATAATAGGGGTCCGCCCCTTGGGCGCATAGCTCCTTCCCGCCTGGTGGTCGCTCTTGCAGCCGGTCTCGTCCCCGAAATAGATTACGGCCTTTTCCAGCTTTGCCCGTTGTTCTATGGCGGGATATTCCTCTTCCAGCCACTTTTTCACCGCTTCCGGCTTTTGCCTGCCCGTCCGGCAGGCGGGC
>JAJRSY010000266.1 GCA_024278565.1 Bacteroidota bacterium | reverse complement strand
GAAGAGAACGTCATAAATGACCCCCCCTTGGAAAGTGTTTCCATTTTACCCATAGAAGCGGGAATCGACGCTGTAAAAGACGTGATTAACATGGTAAAAGAAGAAGGCTTAAGCCTTCCAATCGTGGCTAGCGCCACGATTGGTGTGGCAATGAAAAAAATTAGTAACATCAAAAAATCAATCGAGGCCTTTGGCGAACGAGCAATAGAAAAATACAAAGCCCTTACGGGAAAAAAGACAGACCCCGATTTTAACAGACGTTATCACGGAACGGATGACCTTGTACGAGACGAAAAAAACAAACTTGAAGAAATTGAAGTGAAAGGTACAGGCAACCCGAAAAGTAAACCGTTGCCAGCCAAAAATAATTTTGGCCTACAAGGTTCAGCGTCCAATAATAAACAACGCGGAAAACGAATGGCCAAAAAAGAATCCAAAATCAACACTGATGCCAATAAAAACTCCAACCGAATAGGAGGCCCTTACACTCAGGCCGAGGTGGATTTATGGAAAAAAATTAAAAAGAATGAAGGCCAAAAAACGCACACTTTTATCCGCGCCAACAAAGCCACCAATAAAGCCGAAGTGTATGAGCAAGATGAAGATGGTGAATTGGTTAAAAAACTAATGGAATTTACCGTCGATGATTAACTTGAATTTAAGAGGACAAGACAAATGACAACCGATCAAGAACCCGAACAACACCAAATTGACCATTGGCTTAAGGTCGCTGAAGAGTTCGTTGAGGACATAGAAAAAGAACGCTATTCCGATTACTACGAAAAAGAAGACCTGCCCAGACAAGCCTTTTACACAGGGCTAGGCAGTGCTTACGCCGACCTCGCACGCGCCCAATTTTTAAATGGCGAACCGCCCGAAATATTTAGAGAAAATTTTTCAAAAGGAGCAGGCTACATTTTAAAAAACTTCAAAATGGCCTACGATGAAACAGACCCTGATTATGTCGGGGACAAGCCCCCAACGGATCATTCTGGTTTTGGTTATGGTTGCGTGAGCTGGTTTAAAGTTGGTGAAACCAAATTTATTGAGGGGGTTCACTATGCATTCATGGCAGGTGATTTTAATACTGCACGAGAACTTGCTAAATTGTTCCGTAATCGACCTGACGGACGAATGCTAGACATAGAAGTCAATCGTTATGCTCATGCCTTAAAACATGCCTTATTAAATGACATAGAATTGGCCAAAGCCGAATTAACCCCCACTATTGAATCATTGATAAAAACATCCAAAGACCCTTTTAAACTCAAACACATCCTACTAAGCATTTCGTTGTACGGAATACTGGACAATGATGAAGCTGCGTTTAATAAAGGACTGGAGCTATACCTTGATTTCGATCAGAAATATGCACAAGGAGAAGAAAAAGACACCGATTACGAATTTGTTTGTGATGAAGCGGTCGCCTTAGCTAATTTGGGTATTCATTTTAATCTGAATGTAACGGTTGAATTCTATAGGCTACCAAAAGGGTTATTGCTTTAATGAGTATGCAGTTTATTGCCAGCTATTGCCTAACAAAAAAATCCAGCGGACAATTTAAAGCGTCACTTTTTTTGCTTACGCAAAAACGTGCCCCTTCAAACTGCCGCTGATTTTAGGCGTTATACCCATTGAGACGTTAATATGCGAAGAGGAATATTTGGATCACTGATCGAAAACGATGTTTATAAGCAGGCAGAAAAAGATTGGTTTGTGCAATTATCACAATCTGATATGTGCTGGTATGATTTAATAGTTAATCCTCAGGAGTCATTTGATACAAGAAAATTAATTACCGACTATTTAAGATGGTTAAAAAAGGAAGTAGAAGAAAATCTTGATAAAAGGTTTATTTACTATATTTGTTCACGAGTAAAAATCAGATTTAATATAAATAAAAAACCTAGCTATAGTCCATTTACTGGTAAATTAAAATTGCATATATTACTTGGTAAAGACAGTAAAGAAATTGTAGTAAAAACACCAATTATAGACCCTCATACTAATAAGCGAATCAAACCGAAGGTTGATTTAACGGATAAATTTATTACATTAACCAATAAACATGGTCATAAAATTACCATGTCAATTCATGATTTCTTTTTGGAAGCTCAAATAAATATTGGACAACCAACTAAAATTCAATATGTAGGCTATACAAAAAACCCAGATACCCGTCCAACGGATGGAGCGCACGCAGGTCTTAATGAAGTTTTGTATAAAGTGTCAAACGAAGAGAACGATATTTTAATATTCTTCAATTTATTTAAAGTTATGGCTAATGCTATAAATAACACGTCTCCTATAAATTTCGTTGTCCCAAATGCAATGACAGACGAAATAGGAGTTGATTTGGAAGGAAAAATTATTGAAAAGTGTTTTATTCTTTATTTTGACTCAAATAATCAGACGAAAAACAAAGAAGTCGAACGTAGCCAGTTAAAAAATAACCTTTTAAAATTGAGTAAAGAAAATAAAATAGAGACCGTTCAGATTTATTATGAGTTAGATAAGCCTAGTGAATATTGGGAGTTTTTTTCTTCATCAGTTAAACCTAATGCAAAGCATATATTCACTGTAACTATTGAAGATAATAATATTAAAATCACCCATGGCTCTAAATTATTTTCCGAGGTATTAGAGCCATGGGTATAACAATCGCATGCACTAGGACTGCCGTAAGCGTCACGATTTTTTGCGAAAGAGCCGCAAAAATCGCGCCCCTTACGGCAGCCTGTGATGCGGGCGTTATACACAAAAGGAATCATCGTGGAGCTATCAGAAGTTGTGCCTTGGGGGAGAACGTTAAGCGAGTATAGAAAAATATTTTCGCTTACAAGTGATGACCTTGGGAAAAAGATATTGGGTTGTGGAGATGGCCCAGCATCTTTCAACGTTGAGCTAAATACCAATGGTGGCAATGTCACATCCATAGATCCCATTTATCAGTTTAGTCCTGACCAAATACGCTCAAGAATTGAAGAGGTTTATCCTCAAATCATGGATCAGGTTTCAAAAAACCATACTGATTATGTCTGGAATGATATAGAAAGTGTTGAAGAACTTGGAAAAGTCCGAATGGAAGCAATGAATATCTTTCTCAGGGACTACGAAAATAATCAAAAAACAGGAAGATATATAAAAGCATCATTACCAACGCTATCGTTTGATGACGGTGAGTTTGAGTTGGCTTTGTGTTCTCATTACTTGTTCCTCTACAGTGAGCATGTAAATCTGAATGAGCATATACAATCCATGAAAGAACTCTGTCGTGTTGCTAAGGAAGTTCGAGTGTACCCTCTGCTATCTATAAGCAATAATGAAGAATCCTCACACCTTCATCCAGTTAAGGTAGAGCTGGAAAGAGATGGTGTCAATGTATCATTGGTTCCTGTGAAATATGAGTTTCAAAAGGGTGCCACAAGAATGCTGGTGGCAAAAAATGTATAACAAAAAAATGCAGCGGACAGTTTAAAGCGTCACTTTTTTTGCTTGCGCAAAAACGTGCCCCTTTAAACTGCCGCTGATTTTAGGCGTTAGAATTACGTGAATCCGTTGTAAAAATTGAGAGTGTTTAGGGTTTGAAAAATGTTCAAGCTCAAATATTTTTAGGGCGTTTAATTTTGCGTTT
>JAJRSY010000265.1 GCA_024278565.1 Bacteroidota bacterium | reverse complement strand
GTTCAAAAGGAATTTTCCTGAAATTCCATGCTTGAACTTACGGTCTGCAAAACCATAGGCCATATACCCTTCTAAACGCCAAGGGTCATTTTCACCGAAATAGGTTCTGGTACCCAACCTTATACGAGTACTTTCTGCATCATTATACCCAAAGGCATCGTATATCGTACCTATGTCCATATTCCATTTATCGATCTCCACATAGCCCGAACCCAAGATACTTACCAGATTATAGTACGATTTGAATTTTGGAACTGTTTTTAGGGTATCCAGCAATTTATAAATGCCCGCTTCATCTTTGTTCAATGGTTCTAACCTGTTCTTTGCCCAAAAGGCATCATCTTTTACGACTGCCTTTGGATCGAACGGATTTTTATCTTTCTTATAAAAACCTTTTGGTTTTTCTTCATCGAACCTGTAGTTGTCGAAAACCGTTGTTCGCTTACCGTACACACCTCTTGACTTTTCCTTTTTATTAAAACTGAAATCGCTCAACAAATAATCTCTTTTCAATAAAAAAACCGAATCGTTGACCACTTCAAAATCCTGCTCAATATAAATCTCCTTTATCCAATTGATATTGGCACTTTTGGTAACCTCTAGATTGATGTTCTTTATGGCATAGGTGGAATCGTTTACCCAAAAATCACCTTTGAAGGTAAGTTCGTTCTTTCGCCTTGGGTAATACACAATATTATAGCACCATTTATTATCGATATAGGCACTGTCACGCAATGCGTAGTTATAGGTGTCTATGCCGGTTCTTGATAGGGGACTCGTAAAACTCTTGTCAAAAAATTTCAAATAGTTATCATAAATATCATACTCTTGGTAAAGATCGGCAACAAACCCGATAATCGCCTGGTTGTTATCGAAACCCGAATTTTTGTTGCCCAATATTTTCTCTTTTTCAACTTTAAGGGTATTGTCTCCATGGACGGTAGAAAAAGTCTCGTTCAGAAAAATAGGAAGATAGGTCTTACCGGTAATACGCGAGGTATCAAGATCTTGAAACACAAATTCAAGCCCTTTGAAGATTCTGTGTTTCATCAAGGCACTATCAATGGTGTTCAGATCAAATTCTACCTTTTCGTATTTGTCGTAGGCATATTGTTTGAACTTGCGCAGGCCATTCTCACGTTTTTTCGCCCATATCTTACGTAGAATATCGACTGCCGGATTGTTTTTTTTGGATTGTTTACCCGCAATGATCACCACTTCGTTCAATTGCTCGGTCGATTCGACCATTTTTATCTCCATATTGTAACTGACCTTTGAAATCAGTTCGATCTCTTGGTTTTCATAACCGATAAAAGAAACCGACAGGGTTTCATGGGTATTGTCAGACTCCATATAGAATCTCCCGTTATCGTTGGTAATCGTTCCTTCAATAGAATTCATGAACAGTACATTCGCAAAAGCTACGGGTTCACCGGATTCATCTATAACAATACCACTTACCTTGGTCTGGGCAATCACCAACAAGGGAAAACCAACAATTAAGGCAAAAAGAAGGTGTTTCATTTACTAATTGTTTCTCGATGCCGTTTTATCAAATAGCATACCAAGGTTTTTTTAATTACCATAAGCCTTGACCAATGACTAAAACCAAAAAACTTCGCTCACCTTTGGTCGACGAAGTTAATCTACTTTTTCTAAAACACTTACGTTATTTATACAACACTTTCTTAACCGATTTAATGACATCTTTATGGTTGGGCAACCATTCTGCCAACAATACGGGGGAATAGGGTGCCGGGGTGTCCGCCGTGTTTATTTTTTCAATGGGCGCATCCAAATAATCGAAGGCATGCGATTGTACATGATAGGTTATTTCCGTGGCAACGTTCCCAAACGGCCAAGCCTCCTCTAAAATCACCAGTGCATTCGTTTTTTTTACCGATTTCAAAATCGCTTCATAATCTAAAGGTTTTACAGTTCGAAGATCGATTATCTCACAACTGATTCCCTCCTTCTCCAATTCATCGGCCGCCTTATCTGCTTCCTTGATGATCTTACCAAATGATACGATGGTTACATCTGTTCCTTCCCTGCGGGTATGCGCCACACCTAAAGGAACGGTATATTCTCCCTCAGGCACTTCACCCTTATCGCCGTACATCTGTTCCGATTCCATAAAAATGACCGGATCATTGTCACGTATCGCGGATTTCAACAACCCTTTGGCATCTGCCGGGTTCGATGGCACTACCACCTTAAGCCCGGGGCAGTTTGCGAACCAGCTCTCAAAGGCCTGTGAATGTGTCGCACCCAATTGACCGGCCGAACCCGTAGGGCCCCTAAACACAATGGGGCAAGGAAACTGCCCACCTGACATTTGCCGTATTTTTGCCGCATTGTTTATGATCTGATCAATACCGACAAGGGCAAAGTTAAACGTCATAAATTCGATAATTGGCCGGTTTCCTGTCATTGTTGATCCAATGCCTATACCAGCAAAGCCCAATTCAGAAATGGGGGTATCGATTACCCTCTTGGCTCCAAATTCATCCAGCATTCCCTTTGAAGCCTTGTACGCACCATTATATTCCGCAACTTCCTCACCCATTAAATAAACAGACTCGTCATTTCTCATTTCCTCGGACATGGCCTCACAAATGGCCTGCCTAAACTGTAGTGTCTTCATATTGGTCTCGAATATCTTATTACAATTAAAACGCCAACAAAAATAGGGAAATATATATCAAAACACGGTTGGGGGGAATCAAAAAAAAACAATAAAATTTACTATGCGTGCATAATAAATTTGAAAATTAATACGTATATTGCACAATCATTACAAAGACCCAAAACCTATGAAAATATTAGTTTGTATTAGTAACGTACCAGACACGACATCAAAAATAAATTTTACTGACGGCGATACTAAATTCGATACCAACGGTGTTCAGTTTGTCATAAACCCCAATGATGAATTCGGATTGACAAGAGCCATGTGGTTCAAAGAAAAACAGGATGCCACCGTTCATGTAGCAACAGTAGGTGGCCCTTCAACAGAATCAACCATTCGCAAAGCATTGGCAATTGGTGCAGATGAGGCCATACGTGTAAACGCAGAACCAACTGATGGGTTTTATGTTGCCCAACAGTTGGCGGAAGTCGTTAAGAACGGTGACTATGATTTAATAATTGCTGGCAGAGAATCTCTTGACTACAATGGTGGCATGGTGCCAGGAATTCTGGCCACTTTATTGGGTATGAATTTTGTGAATACCTGTATCAGCCTTGAAATCGACGGGGCCAACGCCACTGCAGTACGTGAAATCGACAGCGGAAAAGAAAAAATAACCACCTCTTTACCATTGGTAATAGGCGGGCAAAAGGGATTGGTATTGGAAAGCGACCTGAAAATTCCGAATATGCGTGGCATCATGCAGGCACGTCAAAAGAAACTTACTGTAATTGAGCCCGTTGATGCCTTAAAAGCTACTGAAGATACCAAGTTTGAAAAACCGGCAGCAAAAGGTGCGATAAAATTAGTGGACAATGTTGATGAATTGGTAAATCTTCTGCACAACGAGGCTAAAGTAATTTAAAAGTAAATTTTCAACTCTGGCCATCAACAATTTTACAGTTCACACTACAAAAAAATAAAACCATGTCAATTTTAGTATATACAGAATCAGAAAACGGAAAATTCAAAAAAAACGCCTTTGAAGTTGCTTCTTACGCAAGCGCCGTAGCCAAGCAGTTGGGTACAACGGTCACCGCTGTTGCCTTCAATACATCAGATGCCAGTAGTCTGGGCGACTATGGTGTTTCAAAAGTATTGAACATCACCAACGATAATCTAAAAACCTTCAACGCCAAGGCATTCGCAAATGCTATTTCAGAGGCAGCAAACAAAGAAACTGCCAAGGTGGTGGTTTTAAGTTCTAGTGCAGACACAAAATTTCTTGCGCCTATTGTAGCAAGCACACTAAAAGCAGGCTATGTACCCAATGTGGTGTCAGCACCAGAAAGCACGAGCCCCTTTGTAGTCAAGCGCACCGTGTTCAGCAACAAGGGTTTTGCACAGACGCAGATCAATTCAGAAGTGAAGATCTTGGGGGTCTCAAACAACAGCTACGGAATACACGAAAATAGCACTACTGCCGCAGTAGAAAATTTTAGTCCCTCATTAAGTGATAGCGATTTCTCGGTCAAGTCCGTCGAAATTGACAAAGTAGTAGGCAAGGCGACCATTGCCGACGCCGATATAGTGGTTTCCGGAGGAAGAGGCCTGAAAGGTCCTGAAAATTGGGGAATGATCGAAGAATTGGCCGATGTTCTTGGTGCCGCCACCGCATGCTCTAAACCAGTTTCTGATATGGGATGGAGGCCCCATGGCGAACATGTAGGTCAAACCGGAAAGCCCGTAGCTAGTAATTTGTACATTGCAATTGGTATTTCAGGCGCAATTCAACACCTCGCAGGTGTTAGCTCCTCTAAAGTAAAAGTAGTCATAAATACCGACCCTGAAGCTCCCTTTTTCAAGGCAGCGGATTACGGCATAGTGGGCGATGCCTTTGAAGTTGTACCACAACTTATCGAAAAATTAAAGGAATTTAAAGCCCAAAACGCTTAATTTTTGTTAATTTGTGCCCTGAAGGGTTGTTTAAATTTAATGGGATGACCAGACAATTTAAACAACCTTTATAGCTTTAAAATCAATCATGGGTTTAGTTCGTTTAAAAATAAAGGGGATATCGTACAGTCAAACGCAAAATGGAGCGTATGCGCTGATATTGAACGAGGTTGATGGCGACCGTAAACTGCCTATAGTAATTGGGGCGTTTGAAGCACAATCAATCGCCATTGCCCTCGAAAAGGAAATCAAACCACCTCGACCGTTGACCCACGATCTCTTTAAAAACTTTTCAGACCGGTTTGATATTGTTATCAAACAGGTCATCATTCATAAATTGGTAGATGGGGTCTTTTATTCAAGTATCATCTGCAAACGTGAGAAAGCAGAAGAAATCATTGATGCCCGTACCAGTGATGCCATTGCACTGGCACTCCGTTTTGACGCACCCATATTCACCTACAAAGGCATATTGGACAAGGCGGGTATTTTCTTGAAATTTTCATCTAAGGACAAAGATGAAAATGACGATAGCAGTATTATGGTAGATGAAATATTGCAAGAAGGTGAGACTGTAGAAATTGAATCGGGTGCTACCGATAGCTATACAGAACTGTCGATAGAAGAACTCAACAAAGAATTAGAGCGGGCTGTAGCCAAAGAAAACTACGAAAAGGCCGCCAAACTTAGAGATGAGATCTCAAAACGAAATTAACCAACTCGCAAGCATGCTATGAAAACCAATCTATGGATTCTGTTGCTTGTATTTTTCATCACCTTTCCTTCACTCGGACAAGAAACCATCACTCCTGAAACCATTAACAACGTCGTTGGTACAACCGTCATAAATGATGTTGTCATACAAAATTCCGCTTCATTAATTCCCAATCAAGATTTTACGTTCACAAGCCTTTGGCGTGGCGTTTTGGGCATGGCCGTATTGATCTTGATCGCCTTTTTGTTCAGCTCCAACCGAAAAGCCATCAATTGGAAAACAGCTGGTATTGGCTTGGCAATACAGCTTATCATTGCAATAGGGGTATTGAAAGCACCCCTCGTACAAGCAACTTTTGAAAATATTGGGAAAATTTTCGTGAACATTCTTGATTATACCAGGGCAGGAAGCCAGTTTCTCTTCGAAGGTCTCGTGGCGGATATGGATACTTTCGGATTTATTTTCGCCTTTCAAGTACTGCCGACCATAATTTTCTTTTCCGCACTGACCTCGGTATTGTTCTATTTGGGTTTTATTCAAAAGGTAGTCAAAGCCCTGGCATGGCTTTTAACCAAATCTATGGGAATTTCTGGAGCAGAGAGCCTTAGTATTGCCGGAAACATATTTCTCGGCCAGACCGAAGCACCATTGCTCATTAAAGCCTATTTGGAGAAAATGAACAAATCTGAAATACTGTTGGTCATGATCGGGGGCATGGCAACGGTTGCCGGAGCGGTATTAGCTGCCTATATAGGGTTTTTAGGTGGAGATGACCCCATACTGCGATTACAGTTCGCCAAACATTTATTGGCGGCCTCGGTAATGGCGGCACCTGGTGCTATCGTGGTTTCGAAAATACTCTATCCACAAACTGAGGAAATAAATACAGATGTTAGGGTCTCTTCCGATAAAATTGGTGCGAACATATTGGATGCCATCGCCAATGGCACTACAGAAGGGTTGAAATTGGCCGTAAATGTTGGGGCCATGCTTTTGGTTTTCGTGGCCTTTATCGCAATGATCAATGGCATTTTAGGAGGCATTGGTGATTTTACCGGTCTCAATACTTGGGTTGCCGGCCACTCTCCCTATGACTCATTTTCATTAGAGGCCATTTTAGGAACGCTGTTCGCACCGCTTATGTGGCTTATAGGTGTAGAGTCGAATGATATTATGCTAATGGGGCAATTGCTCGGCATTAAATTGGCGGCAAGTGAGTTTATCGGCTACATACAATTGGCAGAGCTAAAAGACATGGCGAGCGCAACACATTTTAGCTACAACAAATCAGTGATAATGGCTACCTATATGCTCTGTGGTTTTGCAAATTTCGCATCTATAGGCATTCAAATAGGAGGCATCGGTTCTTTAGCCCCAGGGCAACGAAAAACCCTTTCCCGTTTTGGAATGAAGGCCGTTCTTGGTGGCTCACTGGCATCTTTGCTCTCCGCCACCATGGCAGGAATGATTTTGGGGTGAGCCCCTAGCCCCCCAAAGGGGGAACACTCTAACCGCTTCGTTAATAATTATTTATAATTTCAGATTTCCGCTACTTGAAAAACAACCTTCTTTATCTATTTTTACCAGAATTTTGTTATTAACCACAAATCAATTCCCCCTTTGGGGGCTAGGGGGCTTATGAAACAATACCACGATTTACTAAAACACGTTCTTGAG
>JAJRSY010000264.1 GCA_024278565.1 Bacteroidota bacterium | reverse complement strand
TCATCTAAAAGCAAAACATTGCCTTCTTCCTTTAGGGTCATTGCCAAATGCAAACGGTTGCGCTCACCACCGGAAAGCATGGTCACCTTTTTGTTTTGTTCGCTTCCCGAAAAATTAAAACGGCTGAGATACGCTCTTGAATTGACCTGTCTACCACCCATCATTATCAGTTCTTGCCCGTCACTGAAATTCTGCCATATGGTCTTTTCTGGGTCTATACCTGCCCGTCCGGCAGGCGGGTTTGAATGGCTTTGATCCACATAGGCAATTTTAGCGGTTTCCCCCACAATAAATTCACCCTTATCAGGAGTTTCCTCACCCATTATCATTCTAAAAATAGTTGTCTTACCTGCACCATTGGGACCAATAATACCAACAATACCCGCCTGGGGTAATTTAAAGTTCAAATCTTCGTAAAGCAACTTATCATCATACCCTTTGCTCACTCCTTTACACTCAATGACATTGGTGCCCAAACGGGGACCGTTCGGAATGTAGATTTCCAACTTCTCATCAAGCTGCTTTTGATCTTGGCTCATGAGTTTGTCATAGTTATTTAAACGTGCCTTTTGCTTGGCCTGTCTACCCTTTGCTCCCTGTCTCACCCATTCAAGTTCCCGTTCAAGGGTTTTTTGACGTTTTGAGGCTGTTTTACTTTCCTGTGCCATTCTTTTGGACTTCTGATCCAACCAGCTTGAATAATTTCCTTTCCAGGGAATGCCTTCTCCCCTATCGAGCTCCAATACCCATCCCGCAACATTATCCAAGAAATAGCGATCGTGGGTTACGGCGATCACAGTTCCCTTATACTGTGCTAGGTGGTGCTCGAGCCAATGTACTGATTCAGCATCTAAATGGTTGGTGGGTTCATCGAGCAATAAAACCTCAGGCTCTTGCAACAAGAGCCTACAAAGGGCAACCCGTCTTTTTTCCCCACCGGAAAGCACCCCTATTTTCTTGTCAGGTTCTGGGGTGCGTAAAGCATCCATGGCGATTTCTAGTTTCGTGTCCAGTTCCCAAGCGTTTGAGGCATCGATCTTATCTTGTAGATTGGCCTGCTGGTCCATCAACTTCTGCATCTTATCGGCATCTTCATAGACTTCAGGAAGACCGAACATGTCATTGATTTTATTATATGCATCTAAAATGGCAACGGTTTCGGCAACACCCTCTTTGACGACCTCGAGAACGGTCTTATTATCATCTAATTGGGGTTCCTGCTCTAAGTACCCTACATTAAATCCTGGCGAAAAAACAACGTCGCCTTGATAGTTGTTATCTTCCCCTGCAATTATCTTCAACAGCGTGGATTTACCAGAACCATTAAGGCCAAGAATTCCGATTTTTGCACCGTAGAAAAAACTTAAGTATATATTCTTGAGAACGGGGGTATTGGCCGTTTTAAAGGTTTTGGTAACCCCTGACATTGAAAAAATGACTTTTTTATCGTCGGACATGTGTTTTATATCTTAAAAAAATTATTCTACTACTATTTGTGTGGAAGATCATATTTTTAGTTATGATCATCTCAAAAAACAACCTACCGGCAAGCAAGTGCAAAAATGATATAATGTATGAATGCCCGCCTGAACGGCACGGGCAGGCTTGAATAATGTAAATAAGCAACCAGTCTGCCAGCTGGCAGGTGGTCTGCCTGCCGAAGGAAGGTAGGCTGATATATAAGTAAATTTAAGACTATTTTATTCACGCATTAAAGCATTCATTTTGAACTAATATAAATCTTCCACACAAATAGCAGTAGAACCAAAAAAATTATTGTGGTAACCGTGCACAGGTCAGCGTTCTGATCATTTGTGGTTTTTTGAACTTGAACTTGTGCTTTGATTCTTGAACCATGCTTACGACAGACAGGCTTGAACTTTGATTCTCGATATTGTACCTATACTCTGCCTTTAAGGGCATTGAACACCCAAGCAACGGCAAAAAACCCGAAACCAACGGCCGCAAAACCCCAACCAGATACGTCTCTGTACCTAAAAGCACCAAGGGCAATGAGTCCCAAGCCAACAATTATCATAATGAAAGTTGCCCATGCCAGTACGGTATTTTTGTTCATTCCCATTAATATACATTTTTAGGTTGGTGGAACCTCAAATATCGTAAATTTCAGAGAAACTTCTCCCCTTAAACGTAACTTTATTGTTCAAAAGGAAAAACAATTCCCGTTTCTTTTCGTACACTATCGAGTAGATATATCAAATCAATACTGTTTTGGTAGCTCCAGAGATCGCTCTGTGATTTACCCGTTCGCAAACAAGTATGTACCTCCTCGATCTCATGGGTATAGCCCTTACCATTCGTGGGCAACTGAAAACCAGTGACCTCGCCATCTTTTTCAAACGAGTACCCTTGTGCGTTATGCCATCTTGGGTGCAGAAAAACGGAACCTTTACTACCGGCAATTTCCGCCCTCATTTCAGAATTACTACCAAGACCACTGTACAAAACCGCCTGAGCATTGGCATATTCGAAAATCATAGAAGTCTGGGTCTCTGCCCCTGTTTTATAAAAGATTGAGGTTGCCTTTATACTTTTGGGTTTTCCAAGGATTAAATACGCCAGAAAAATAGGATAAATTCCGATATCTAAAAGTGAACCGCCTGCGAGGTCAGGGTTCAGCACCCGACCTTTTTCATCCCTGTCCAACCCATAGAAAGCAAAATCGGCACGCAAATATCCAATGTTTCCTATTTCGCCATTTTCAATCAGTTGCTTTACTTTACGGATCGCAGGGTTAAAACGGCTCCAAAGGGCCTCCATCAAAAAAACCTTGTTACGTTCTGCGGCCTCTATCATTCGTTCAACCTCTCCACTATTGACACCCATAGGTTTTTCACAGAGTACATGCTTACCCTGATCCATTGCCTTAATAGAGAGATTTGCATGGGAGGTATGGGGTGTGGCTATATATAGAACGTCGACCAGATCAGAAGCGAACAGTTCTTCGTACGAACCAAAAGAGTGGGGCGCACCGTATTCGGTTGCAAACTCTTGGGCCCGTTCAAGGCTTCTTGATGCTACGGCCATCAATTCACCGCCAGTAACCAATTTCAGGTCTTTTACGAAACTATGCGCTATATGGCCAGGGCCAACGATGCCCCACCTGATCTGATCTTTCATTATCGTTTCTTGAAATTTATCAAATGTAGTCAATTATACTCCTTATCTTTAGGCTTGATTTTTAAGAACAAACGAATGGACCTCAGCTTCAACAAAAACGAAGACCACAATAAAATGCTCGTTTCAGAGCTAAAAAAAAGACTGGCCAAGGTAAAACTGGGCGGTGGCAAACAACGTATTGAAAAACACCGTGCGAAGGGCAAGATGACCGCTCGGGAACGCATTGCGTACCTACTTGATTCTGACAAGGACAGTATTGAAGTCGGAGCTCTGGTCGGTGAAGGTATGTACGAAGAACATGGGGGCTGCCCTTCAGGGGGTGTTGTTGTCAAAATCGGACATATACGCAACAAGCAATGTATTGTGGTAGCGAACGATGCAACGGTAAAGGCCGGGGCTTGGTTTCCAATCACAGCAAAGAAAAACCTTCGTGCCCAAGAGATTGCGATTGAAAACCGATTGCCCATTATTTACCTTGTGGATAGTGCTGGTGTATATCTTCCTTTACAGGATGAAATATTTCCCGACAAAGAGCACTTTGGACGCATATTTAGAAACAATGCGGTAATGAGCAGCATGGGCATCACCCAGATTTCGGCAATAATGGGAAGCTGTGTTGCAGGTGGGGCCTATTTGCCCATTATGAGTGACGAAGCCCTTATTGTAGATAAAACAGGAAGTATCTTTTTGGCAGGCAGCTATTTGGTGAAAGCTGCCATTGGTGAAGCCATTGACAATGAAACACTAGGTGGGGCGACCACCCATTGCGAAATCAGTGGGGTGGCCGATTATAAGGCCAAAGATGATAAAGATGCGCTCGACACCATTAAGAACATCGTTGATAAAATCGGTGATTTTGATCTGGCCGGCTATAGCCGTACCAAACCTTTAAAACCAAAAAAGAAATCTGAAGACATCTACGGTATCTTGCCGAGTTCAAGAACAGAGCAGTACGATATGCTTGAAATCATAAAGCGCTTGGTTGATGGTTCTGATTTTGAGGAATACAAAAAAGACTATGGAAAAACCATACTTACGGGCTATGCGCGTATCGACGGCTGGGCCGTTGGTATAGTCGCC
>JAJRSY010000263.1 GCA_024278565.1 Bacteroidota bacterium | reverse complement strand
GGCAGGCAGGCTTGCTCTTTTTCCGCCGATCGGCGTTAAAATTTATCGTCGTAGCTACGGCTATGCCGATAAATTTTGCCTTGCTCGCCGAAAAAATAGACTGCCCGTATTCTTCCGAATTTTAAAGTGGAAGGAGTATATTACCATGCAGAACAAATCGGTTGAATTCGGTAAAATGGCAGGAGGTTGTTTTGACCATCACCCAAAGCAACAAAAAATTCAGGTAGGTCTAGTAGACCCAACCCACACCATGGTAAAAGCCTTTAATGGCGAAGGGTTTGAGCATGTCGACGAACCCTATTTTTTCAACAACGCCTATTTTGACTACAATTTTCGTCCTTTACTTTATATGGAAACAAAAAAACTTGACGGACCCAAAACCCTATCCAAAGATACCATCAAATACATTTCATGGATAAAAAAATATGGAAAGGGAAGGGTTTTCTTTTCTTCACTTTCACATAATGCACAAAGCTACGAGAACCCGCTTTTATTACAATTTCTATTAGATGGGATGCAGTATGCTGTTGGCGACCTGCTCTGCGATGATTCACCTATTGGTAAGCACTAGCTTTCTGCAACGAAACACTAGCTAATTTCAATCAGAATTTGGCATATTAATAACTTAGGTAAGAATAGACCAGTAGACCTTAGACCCTGTGTATATTGACTTTCAGTAAGTTGAAGAAGTCTGAACTCCTAAACGCATTTTCATGTTGAAAAGTTTAGAAGTTGGTAGTTTAGATGTTTATGAAAAGGTACTCCTCAACTCCTAAACCGTGTTTGACAGATTAATAACAGGGTGGGAATAGACCAGTAGACCTTAGACCTTGCGTATATTGACTTTCAGTAAGTTGGTGAAATCTGAACTCCTAAACCCATTTTCATGTTGAAAAGTTTAGAAGTTGGTAGTTTAGACGTTTATGAAATGGTACTCCTAAACCGTGTTTGACAGGTTAATATTGAAAAGCTGGCACTAGAGGTGTACCAAATTGGTTGAAATCAAACAATTTCGGCACTCAAGCCCGCATTGAGCAAGCTACCACACTTGGGTTCCAATTCGTTGTACTCTCCTGTTTTTACAGTACATTTTCCGTTGTGGTGAACGATTAAGGCACATTGCTCCGCTTGTAGACGGGTATGCTCACATACCTCTATGAGCGTGTCGATAACATGATCGAATGTATTTACTTCATCATTAAAAAGCACTATTTCGTTTGGAAATACAATGCCCTCTTCCATAATCAGTTGTTCTATGCTTTTTTCTTCCCTACCCATGGCTTTAATCATTTAATTAACGCTCCCTAAAATACATATTTTACAGCAACCCAATTGTTTTTTTTGAGATTTTTTTTAAATTTTAGCGCTACCTCGTTGCATTTCTTTGAGATTAGGGCAATATCGGTCTCATAAAAACCGCTCAAAAATACAACTCCGTTCTTGGTTAAGCATTTGGCATAAAGCGGAATATCGTTGAGTAGCATATTTCGATTGATATTCGCTATGATAACGTCATATTTTTTGGTGGAGGTCAATAGGCTGGCATCACCCTCAAGAACATTGATTTGCCCACAGTTGTTTCTTTCCACATTTTCTTTGGCATTCACGTAGCACCAATTATCAATGTCAATGGCGTCAATTTCAGCAGCACCTTTCATTGCAGCCAAAATTGCCAAAACACCGGTTCCGCTACCCATATCCAAAACTGACTTTCCCATAAAGTCATGATCTAAAATATGTTGCAACATCATGTGGGTAGTCTCATGGTGCCCCGTACCAAAACTCATTTTGGGTTCAATGACAATGTCGAACTCCACTTTTTGTTTTTCGTGAAAAGGCGCACGAACCACACACTGTTTATTTACGGTAATGGGGTTGAAACTCCGCTCCCAAGTGGTGTTCCAATTCTGCTGTTCGATTTCATTGACTGAAAAACTGATTTGAAAATTCGCATTTTTCAAGATTTCGATTTCAGACAAAACACGGTCACTCCACTCCTTTTTTTGAATATAGGCCAACATACCATTCTCATTTTCCACGAAACTCTCAAAACCCGCTTCACTCAATTCAGCGACCAATATATCTACGGTGGGCTGAACTGGTTGTACTTTAAACATATATTCCAGATACGTATTTGGCATGCCTTTTATAAAATCAAATGGCCTTTATAATGGCAATAAAATCATCGGACACCAACGAGGCACCACCGATAAGACCGCCATCAACGTCGGGTTTGGAAAAAATCTCTTCGGCGTTAGCTGGTTTTACGCTTCCGCCGTACAGTATGGAAACACTATTGGCTATTGAAGTGCCATATGCCTCTAATATCGTTTTACGTATAAAAGCGTGCATTTCCTGTGCTTGCTCTGGCGAGGCCGTTTCTCCCGTACCAATTGCCCAAACAGGCTCATAGGCCAAAATGATCTTGCCCCATGAATTTGCATCCAAAGAAAATAGGGCGTTTTTTAACTGACTTTCGACCAAGCTGAAATGCTTATCTGATTTGCGATCCTCCAATTCCTCTCCAAAACAGAACATGACACGCATATTCTTTTCTAGGGCGGCAACCACTTTTTTCGCTAAAATTTCATCGGTTTCACCAAAGTAGGCCCTTCGTTCTGAATGGCCAATAATTACGGTGTCGATTCCTATGCTCAATAACATATCTGCCGATATTTCACCGGTGTACGCACCACTTTCGGCAAAATGCATATTCTGTGCGATGACCTCGATAGTCGAAGATTCTAGGTTACGTACCGCTGCCGTCAAATTCACAAAGGCCGGGGCAACCATTACCTCTGCCTCTGTATCTGGTAATTTACCTGAAAGTTCGGCCAACAAAGCCTCGGTCTGCGCTGCGGTCTTATTCATTTTCCAGTTTCCTGTTACTATTTTACTTCTCATATACTTCTTAATTTATATGTTTGATTATTTCTTCATCATTTGCTTTAATTGCCTTGAACAATTTTATTTTTCCCTCTTCATCCAATACCATATACCTCGGTATCCAATCGAGATCTATAGACGAAAACAAATCTGACTCCCATCCTTTCGGGGCCCAAAAATGTTGACCTATACTCATGAAACATGAAAAATCAGAGAATTCAGGATGCGTATTTTAGTTTCTAACAAGGCAAAATTATTAAGCATAGCAGTAGCTACGGCTAATAATTTTAACGCCGTTAGAGGCAAAAAGACGCTTACCTGCCTGCCGGACAGGCAGGTAAAACTTCGGGTTTTCATGTGTCATGAGTATATATTGAAATCATATTTTTCAATTCCTTTTTTCTATTTTTTTTCATCCTTATCCAAGGAAATAAAAACGAAAGATACGTCAGCATACTTTTTCTTCAATTTTTTAATAGTAGGCATTCCTACAATACAATCTTTGCACCAAGAGGCCCATATATCAATAAGCACCACACTGCCTTTATTTTTTTTTAGGTTCTACCACTATTTGTGTGGGTAAGATTCTATTTTTAGTTATAAATAATCTTAAAAAACAACATGAAAATGATATAATGAATAAATGATTGAATAAAAAAACATGTAATGTGTTGATATGCAGATAATTATAGCTGTTCTATTCTCTCATTAAAGCATTTTAACATTCATTTTGAACCAATCTGAATCTTCCACAACATGCATGGTAGAACCGTAAATC
>JAJRSY010000262.1 GCA_024278565.1 Bacteroidota bacterium | reverse complement strand
ACCTAAGTATCTGTTAAGAAAAAGGGCAGAATAGCAAGCCGAAATATATCTGTTATTTCTTAACAGATACTTAGGGTCTGCTGATTTTCCAAGAGGATCAAAAGGTGTCCAACACTGGCAAATCGGTGGTCTTTCCGAAAGCACCTTGGATTCAATCTACTATCTCGCCTAATTTAGCCTCTAAATAAAAATCCACCCTCTTAGAGGGTGGATTTTTATTATTTTCAAGGTTAAAGTGGTTGCCCGACGATATTGGGCAACCGCTGATCGGCTAAATCCATCAAATACTATTTTAGTTCTCTAATGGCATTTCTTTCCGTTTTTTCGATAAAGCCAGTAACAATGGCGAGGCAGAAACCACGAACCTACCACAAAATGCCCCCGAAGATTTTACCCCAGGAAGCAGAAATTAAAAGATAAGAGAATTTATCAAGATTTCGATTGTAGTTCTTGCCAACCAAGAATTGCAGAAACCCCGTTTTTATAAGCATCATGAGAGTGGTAAAGTAACTTTTTTCTCATGTCCAATACAACGGGCCATTTGATTTTATCCCATCCTTGGCCCAATAATTTATTGATCCCCGTTTCTACCATGTCGTTACTGACAGCCCCCATGATACGAATTGAATCGTTTTCGTCAATAGCTGAAAGCCCAATGTAGAAGTCTGCAGACGTCCCCGAGAAAGAACATTTTGGCACTGAACTTACTTGTAGTACAGAAGCATCAAGTTTCTTTTTTTGATCCTTTTCAAGGATGTTTTTCTTTTGAGAAAGAATTTCCATAATGGAAAATTACCTCTTTATTGTTGTTGTTCAGAGTGCGAATCGAATAAATTATCAACTATTTATTAACGATATGTTAACATAAAAGAAGAAATCGGCGATTCTTAAAAGGCATAAAAAAAGCATCCATCTTTCTAAAATGAAAGATGGATGCTTTTTTTAGAAGAGCCCTAAAGTTTGTGCCAACTACTCCTTAGGAAAATCGGCATGTGCCATTACTTCTTCCATTTGGGCGACATGGCGTTCTGTGTGCCCGCTCATGAACAATAAAACCTGAAGACCATCAAGAGTGCCAAAAGGCGATTTTGCGTAATGGTTTCGCAAATCGTCTTCGGTATATTTTAAATAGGTGATATGCGCATCACGTTTGTCGGTAAATTCCTTTACGGTTTCTTCGAAGGATCCAAACTTGCCCGAAGGTTCGAAAACCTCACTGGCCTTTACTTTTTGATCACGGCTAGAGATCATTGTCATCATCTTTTCATCGCTTAACTGAACAGAATCACGTTTTGAAGGATCTGCGGCAACCTTCAAAGCATCTTGGAGCATTCCGTCTATCATACTCTCTGATATTGCCAAATGCTCAACACATTCTGCAACCGACCAAAATATGGAATCGATTTTAAAATTAAGTTGTGCTTCACTAAGACCGGCAACGGTACTTGTTAAGCGATCTTTGGTCTTGGTCAATTCTTGAACGCCCATTTCACGCTCTGCATCTGTGAGCCCGGCACCCAATACACCAAAACCTACCAATGCCAATACTACGAACGGTAGAATAATTTTTTTCATTTCATTAGTTTTAAGTTATTGTTTCATGTTCTAAAGACGAACAAGATAACCTTAAATTGGACAGATTCAAGAAAATCAACAAAATAGTGCAATCCACTAATTTTTTTGAAGATGTCTTAAGTGTTTAATTTGACTAACTTTATGAAATGGAACAAGAACTCAAAATTGCCTTGATACAGTCTGATTTGATTTGGGAAAATCCAGAGAAGAATAGAATTGCCTTTTCAAAAAAAATAGATACTATTCCTTCAGGGATAGATCTAATCGTTTTACCTGAAATGTTCACAACCGGGTTTACCATGCATCCTGAAAATTTGGAAGCAAATGAAGGCGAAAAAACCCTGGAATGGATGCGTCGAAAAGCATCTGAAAAACAAGCTGTCATTACCGGCAGTATTCCCTTTCAAGAAAAAGGAAGCGTTACAAACCGATTGTTTTTTGTAGCGCCTGACGGAGAAATCTCCTTTTATGATAAACGGCATACCTTTACCCTTGCAGGTGAAGATCTAGTTTACAAAGCAGGTAAAGAAAGGTTGATTGTACATTACAAAGGTTTTAAAATATGCCCTTTGGTATGCTATGACTTGCGTTTTCCCGTATGGGCAAGAAATACTGAGGAATATGACGTTTTGCTATATGTTGCCAATTGGCCGAAACCAAGAATCAATGCATGGGATGCCTTGCTCAAAGCACGGGCCATTGAGAATATGGCCTATTGTATCGGGGTGAATAGAATGGGTACAGATGGGCTTGGCCACCAATATACGGGCCATTCGGCAGTATACGATGCTCTTGGTTATCAAGTACGGTTTTCAGATGAAGAAACCGTGATCTACGCCACTTTGTATAAAGATCATATTGTGGGAACCAGAAATAAGCTGAAATTTTTAGAGGATCGTGATCGGTTTAATTTGATATCGTAAACGTTTGTTCCAACTCCCAATTTGCCCGCACCTCTATCAATTCGGGATAATAACTGACCTTTTCAGGCTGTATGTTTTTTAAGAAAGATCCGGTATCCCATTTTCGATTTTCGTTGGCGTCGAATATAACACGCACCATGTATTTAGAAGGCTCAATGTTATTGAATTCGAATACTTTTGGTTCGGTGGCATAAATTTCAATCTTTGTTTCGCCTTGTTCATCGGTTAATTGAACTATTAAAGGGTAAGCTACCTGATCGCCTGCAATGCGAAGTCTTAGGTTGCCATAATCGGCAAAACTTTGTGTTGATAGGTTGTAGTTTATTGTGTCGTTGGTCTGGTCAAAAAAATCAGTGATGGCATCAGGCAATAAGCTTAACCTGTAATTCTCATTAGGTTCAATATTGAAACCGAAATCTACTTTATTGGCAATCACATCAAAATCCACCTTAAAGACCACCTTGGTTGAGTCTTTGTTCATGAGCTGCATTTTGACCGTGTCAATTTTAACGATCGGTGTGTTCACAGCAATATGAAAAGGCTCGTTAAAACTGAGCGAACCATTTTGGTTGGGCTCAAGGCGTAGCGAATCAATACCCACTTTGCGACTTTTTACGGTAAAGGTGTCGATAACCTTTAATTTTTCATTGGTTACCGTAAAAACAATCGAGTCGGCTTCAAAGGGTGTAAACCAAAAATTAAGGGTGTCTTTCTTTCTTTCTTTCAGAATTTTGGTCTGTACGGTATCGGGTAAAACCGTCAAAAGGTTGATTTCAATATCCTCGTCATCGCCATAATAACCAAAAAGTATTCTGTTCTTTGCTGCAAATCTTGGTACCGTAACACTATAATCGGGTATTTCTTTGAACAAGGTCAGTAGGTAGATCGAGTCTGTCGGAATTGTAATAGTATCTTTAATAAATGCTATTTTATCAGAATTTTGGTCAAAAATATTGTTCTTTGCCTCGTCTTTCATTGCAAATAGTGCATACTTTCCCTCTTTTAGGTTTTTTAAGGTGAAAATCACTGTACTATCGAGGGTATTGGTGATATAGTTTGGAGGGGTTTTATAAAGTGTTGAATCGGTATAGGCAGAATCGATTTCATAGAGCATCACACTGATAAACGCATCAGCCTTTTTGTTAAAGGCGTCTTTTACCACCCCAGAAATCTCCAAAGAATCTATATAATCTCCAGTAGAAAAAACATAAGTCAAAAAATTAATGGGGTTTCCTTCATTGTTGTCCTGTATGCTGCGTCCAAAATTCAAGGTGTAGGTAGTATTCTCTTTGAGGGTATCCTTGATTTTAATTTCAACATACTTTTGGGCACCTCCTTGGGGTGTGACCTCTGGAGTGTACTTTAAGGGTGGTGATACAATAAGTTGATCTTGAACATCTTTTAGCTTTACATATTCGTCAAAATACAAACGAATTTTATTGGCTTTAAAGTTGATGGTCATGTTTTCAGGCTCTGCCTTGATCAAAACGGGTGCATCAATATCTTTGGGGCCTCCGGTCAAGCTGCCACGCCTTCCGCATTGAAAGAGCAAAACAACTATTAACAATAAAAATGCAAATGCTAAAAAACGTCTTAACATGAAGTGTTTATCTAGAGCGCAAAGAAACAATTAATTTGGTGATTATTGAAATTGGGGCACTACGGCCATACTGGTAATGTAGATGGTTATTCCTTCGGTTTCGTTTAAGGCTTTTGCACAGATTTCCATCGTAGCCCCACTTGTGATAACATCATCAACCAAAAGCACATTCTTGTTTTTTAGAAACTTGCTGTCAGATAGCACATATAGCGCCTTGTTGCGTTGCCACCGGCCAATTCTGTTTTTTTGGGTCTGTGTCTTGGTGTTTGAGGTCTTTAGAAGTATGTTGTCTACGTATTCTGCGTTTAAATAATGTGCCAATCTTTTGGCGAATTCGGCAACTTGGTTGTAACCTCTTTTCTTGAGTTTTTTTCTGTGTAATGGTACGGGTACAATAACATCAATGTTGTCAAGAAACGGGTCTTCTTGTAGTAGTTGACCATACCAATCACCTAAAAAAACACCGATTTGTTCTTGATTTTTATATTTTAACTGGTGTATTAATTGCTGTACGATGCCGTTTTCAGTAAAAAAAAGGAAAGAACTTGTTTTTTTTACGTTAATTCTACCATAAAATATACGGTCGACCCTATTTTCTTCGTTAAAGCTATATTCGGTGAGTGGTACAAAATTCCGACAAACGGTACACAAGTGCTTTTCCCCTCCGATTAAATGAGCATTACAGCCAAAACATACTCTGGGTACTAGTATGTTATTGATATCATTTAGTATATTTGTTAGCTTAGTTTTTTGCAAATCTTATATGTTTATAAACCTACTTGGAAAAGCCCATTTAACCTGATGGACAATCAAGATACTAAATTCAATTATAAAATCATATTCGCGGCCTTGTGTGCGGTGGCAATAGGCATTCTAATTGCCTTTTATTACAGTTATGTGCAGTCTAAGGCCCAGATTGATTTCTTAGAGCATGAGAAAGAACTTTTGGTCAAAGATCTTACCTTGGTAAAAGCTGATGTGAACCGACTTTCGGCTCTTGACGAGGTGAATGATATAGAACTGCAAGACTCTAAATACCGTGTACAACAGTTATTGGATTCGGTGGGTAGATTGAGTTTTACCATTGAAAAATTAAGAGAGTACAAATCAGAACTGCGAAGATTGGAAGTCAAAAACGACAGCCTTAAACTAAAGAATGATTTTCTCAAGTACAACAATATGCTTCTGACCGGTAAGTATGAAGATACCAAGAGGCAAATTCAGGTGTTGAAGAACAAGAGTAAGGCTCTGGCAAAGACAGAATCGCTACAACGAAGTAAGATGAAGGAGTTGGATAAAGAACTCAAAACAAAAAAATATTTAGAATTACAGACCGTTGAAGGCAGTGCCTATAGGGTGCGAAGCGGTAAAAGCATTCATACGAACAAGGCTTCTACGATTCAAAGACTTAGGGGTTGTGTTACTATTTTGGCAGATATTTCATTAGCAGGCCAAGAAAAGGTAATCTACCTTCAGTTTTTGGGTCCGAACATGGGCATTATTGAAGATAACGCCAATACAATTACAGTAAACGGAAATATTTACAGCAAGCGTGTAGCGCTTGTTTTCGATGGCGAACAAACTGAGGTATGTGATTATATTTCACTGCCCGAAGGATCCTTGGAATCAGGGGAATATACCTTGAACATATTCGAAGATCAACGCCTACTTAAAACTACTGAATTCTACCTGAAGTAAACTTATTTTGTGGTTAATTCTTTCTAGATTAGGCTTTCTCAAAAAGTTATTTTAATTGCTCCGATTTAAAAGGGGATAATATTCTATTTTTGTCAAATGGCAAAACAAGAAGACGATTTCAAAAAAGTTATTTCCCACGCTAAGGAATACGGTTACGTGTTCCAATCCAGTGAAATATATGACGGACTGAGCGCCGTCTACGACTATGCACAAAACGGGGCCGAACTCAAAAAGAACATCAGGGAGTATTGGTGGAGGGCCATGGTGCAGCTCAACGAGAACATTGTTGGTATCGATGCCGCTATTTTAATGCACCCCACTACATGGAAGGCCTCAGGTCACGTTGATGCCTTTACCGATCCTTTGATCGACAACAAAGATTCTAAAAAACGATACCGTGCCGATGTTCTGGTCGAGGAGTATGCTGCAAAAATCGAGACTAAAATAGAAAAGGAAGTTTCAAAGGCGGCCAAACGTTTTGGGGGTGCTTTTGACAAGAAACAGTTTTTGGCCACCAACCAACGAGTGGTCGATTACCAAGAAAAAGCAGCATCTATTTTAAAAAGACTAGGAAGATCATTGGAGAACGAAGACCTCGCAGACGTAAAAAAATTGATCGAAGAACTTGATATTGCTTGCCCAATGTCAGGTTCTAAAAATTGGACCGATGTCAAGCAGTTCAACCTTATGTTCGGCACCAAATTGGGTGCGGCCGCAGAGAGCGCAATAGACCTTTATCTACGCCCAGAAACAGCACAAGGTATATTCGTGAACTTTTTGAACGTTCAGAAAAGTGGGCGAATGAAAATACCTTTTGGCATTGCACAAACAGGAAAAGCGTTTCGTAATGAGATCGTGGCACGGCAGTTTATTTTTAGAATGCGCGAGTTCGAGCAGATGGAAATGCAGTTTTTTATCAGGCCTGGCACCCAAAATGAATGGTATGAAAAATGGAAGGAAAATCGAATGAAATGGCATTTTTCACTAGGTATGGGCGAAGAAAATTATCGTTTTCACGACCATGATAAATTGGCACATTATGCCGATGCGGCGACCGATATAGAATTTAGGTTTCCCTTCGGATTTAAAGAGTTGGAGGGAATACACTCCCGTACCGATTTTGATTTGGGCAGCCATGAAAAATTCTCCGGTAAAAAATTACGATATTTTGATCCAGAGCTCAAAGACAGCTATGTACCCTATGTTGTAGAAACATCAATCGGTCTAGATCGGATGTTTTTGGCCGTGTTCTCAAATTCGCTCAAAGAAGAAGAACTAGAGAACGGAAGTACTAGAACGGTATTGAAATTGCCAGCGGTTCTAGCCCCTACGAAGGCAGCCGTTTTTCCCTTGGTCAAAAAAGACGGACTACCAGAATTGGCGCACCAGATCATTGACGACCTCAAATGGGATTTCAACGTAGTTTATGACGAAAAAGATGCCGTGGGCCGTCGATACCGTAGACAAGATGCCAACGGAACCCCTTTTTGTATTACCGTGGACCACCAAACTTTAGAAGATCAAACCGTTACCATTCGCCATCGTGATACCATGCAACAACAGCGGGTGGCCATTTCCGGGGTAAAAGCGATTATCGCCAAAGAGGTAGATATGAAGACTTGGTTGATGAAGATGGGCTAGTTCTCATAATTGGTACCCCAGTCGCAAACTTGTATAATAATTGCGTTCGTTTCCGGGGTAGTAATAGCGGGGTTCTCGCCCGCCAAACGCTTTCGCATTGATCAGTACGGATTGTACATAGACGGCATTGAAGAGATTGTTGACCCCAAAGTCAATGCCAACAGTAAATTTATCGGAGAGTTTTTTTCGATACCCCATTCGGGTCATTAAAACGGTAAAGGGTTCACTAGAAAGGCTATTGGCATCGGTCAACGGTATGGTGCCAACATGCTGAAGGGTGATATTCATATAAAAATCATCGAACAATCTAAGTTGTGACCCCAATGTTAAAAACTGTTTGGGCACACCCGTAAGCGGGTTGCCCGAAAAATCATTTTCTTCATCAATATATTCAACGAACTTATGATTGTTAAAAGTGTAGTTTATAAACGGAGTTAGTGCTATTTTTGGGTTGATCGTAATTGAATAGTCCATGGCCAGTTCCAAACCTTGGTGTTTTGTTTTTCCGGCATTTTTGCCAATGAACTGATCTTCGCCCACCCGTTCAGCAACCAACAAATTCCTAATATCCATTTGGTATATGACTAGATTGATATTGAATTTTTTATCATCCAAGTACAGATTGGTGCCCAATTCATAATTAGTACCCGTTTCTTGTGCAATATCTGGGTTGATTACACCATCAGGGGTCAAGGTCTCCTCTAAATTCGGGTTCGAGAACCCCCGACTTACATTGGCATATATTTTCAGATTTTCAGATAAATTATAGTCAAGGCCAAGACTCGGAAGCGGTATGGCCTTAAAATCGCGTTTGGCACTTTTATTGTCCGGCCCCACGGTGAAGAGGTCACGAAAGTCATATTAGGTTTTGTTGGTGCTCAGCCCTAGCTGTGCCGAAAACTTATCCGTTAAGGGTAGAAGAATAGTCCCGAATACATTCAATTGGCTTCTGAACTCTTTGTTCTTTGCAAACCGATCACCGAGCAAACTTCCGTTTCCGTTGTTGTCTTCATAACGATTTTCGAAGTCGCTCCAATTAAATTCATCCTTGAAAAGTTCTCCTCCCAGAGTATATTCCGCAGCTCTTTGAAGAAAAGTGAAATTTCCTGAAAACCTCGTTCGAAATCCAATACCATTGGTGTATTCATCTAGAATACTAAAAGGTCTGGCCTCGAAATGATCTAAATAAGAATAGAAAACGCTAGTGGTGCTTTCTGTTTTTTCGTTGAATTGGTATGAATACGATAGCCCTACAAGTGAATAATTGTTTGTTTCAAAACCCTGTGCGCTTCGCCACGTAAAAGTGGCTTGCTGCGGGTCTTCTTCAAAAGCGGTAGCACCAAGTGAACTGGGTATTTGGGCCGTGTAATCGATATGGTTGACCAATAGTGCCAATTTGTTCTTTGCATTTATTTGATACGATGCGTTCAACAGAATACCATCTCTTTCAAAACTGTTGTTTTGGCGGTAGCCATCAGTTTCCATATGCCCATATTGAAGCCCCAACCTTAGTTTGCCATCGAAATGGTTGAATGATATATTGTTTTTGAGCAGACCAAAAGAACCAACCGTGAAATTATTTGAAAAATTTGTTGACCTGCCCAATGCTTTTTTGGGGCTCAAAAGAATCGCACCACCCAAACTCGCGCCAAAAGCAGTTCCTTTTGGACCTTTTATCACTTCTATCTGACTTAAATTCTCAAGATCGAAAGACTCAATGGTTGAAAACCCCGATCCATCGGTTACGGGAATGTCATTGTAGTACAAGCGTAGTTTATCAGTGCCAAAAAGTGTACGGGCACCAATGCCCCTAATGGTTATGCGGTTTGTGTTCAAAGCCCCGGAAAAGATATGTACCCCTGGAATTTGGTTGATGGCAGACACCATATCAACGGGACTGTAATTCTGAAATGTTTTGGCAGAAATGACCTCTGAAACGGTTATTCCCGTTGCACCTTTTGTCTTTAAGGCATCCAATAAAATAACTTCGTCAAGTTGGGTAATGCTATCTTTTGGTATCGGTTCTTGGGCATTTATTAAATGTACGCCGAAAAGCATAATTAAAAAAAAAACTCTCATATAAGCTTAAGATTAAGAGCCAAAAATAAGATTTAAAATCGATAAGCCTGCCCCTGAACAAAAAGGTATCTTGGTTTTCATGGATATTAAGGTGGGTTCAATATGCGAATGGTAAATTAAATCTTGTTCCAAAGGGCAATACCCAATTTTATAAATTGAGTTTGTAGTATTTTTTTCAACCAACATTCCTTACTTTCGAGAAAAATATAAACGTGAGAATAGTATCGTACAATGTAAATGGTATTCGTGCCGCACTGAAGAAGGGGTTCTTGGAATGGTTGCAATCGGTGGATCCAGATGTGATTTGTTTACAAGAGATAAAGGCCAATGAGGATCAATTGGATCTGTCTCTTTTCGAGACGGCCGGGTATGGTCATAATTATTGGTTCAGTGCCAATAAAAAAGGGTACAGTGGTGTTGCCATTCTTTCTAAAACGAAACCCGACCATGTAGAGTTTGGAACGGGAATCGATTATATGGATTTCGAGGGAAGAAATATCAGGGCTGATTTTGGCGGCCTTTCGGTGATGAGTATGTACCTGCCATCGGGCACCAATATGGACCGTTTAGATTTTAAGCTAAAATACATGGCCGATATCCAAACCTACCTTACGAATTTAAGAAAGGAAAAATCTAACCTTATCGTACTGGGTGACTATAATATTTGCCATGAGGCCATAGATATACACGACCCTGTTCGAAACAAGAATGTTTCAGGGTTTTTGCCAATAGAACGGGAGTGGATCGGCAATTTTATGGAAAGCGGTTTTATAGATAGTTTTCGCCACTTCAATAAAGAACCGGACAATTATACATGGTGGAGCTATCGTGCCAATTCAAGAAATAACAATAAAGGCTGGCGGTTGGATTATGGGATGGTCAGCAGGCCATTGGAAAATAGATTAAAACGATCGGTTATTTTAGCAGAGGCCAAACACAGCGATCATTGCCCGATATTGGTGGAAATAAAAAGCCCCCTAGCCCCCAAAGGGGGAACTGTTAATCTCTGAGGGTTTAATCGAAAAAAAATTCCTCTATTGAATACCTCGTATGCTTGCATCGAAGAACTTTTTTAGTTGAGTTCCATTTTTTAGAATCTGAAACATCAGTTCCCCCTTTGGGGGCTAGGGGGCTTTCTAGGAGGCTTTATCTATATATGGTCACATGCCCTACGAATTCACGGTCATCTGTTGGTCCGTTAAGTTTGATCACGTACCAGTAATCACCGGTTGGCAGATCTGCTTTGTTGTAAGAGCCATCCCATTCACCTTGACGGATCCATTCTTTTACGGTTCTACCGTATCGATCGAATATCTTCACATAGATGTCAGGGAAACCTTCTGAGTTACGAATTACCCAAGTATCATTATTACCATCTCCATCAGGAGTAAAGAAATTAGGTATTTCTATATCAATGAACTCCATTGGTATGTCCAAACTCGCCTCACAACCTTTCCCATCCACAACACGAACGGTATACGTACCGTCACGGTTTATGAAATAGGATCCTTCGCTGCTCGGTCGGTCTTCAAAGTAGTACGTGTAACTACCGTCACCACCTGCCGCTTCTACCAAAATCTCGTTGATAGAACCGGGCAAGCTGGTAAGTGTCAACGGAGCCGGAGCTTCGATGACAATATTGTCCAATCTTTCAATACAACCGCCTTCGTGCAAAATACTGATGTAATGGGTTCCTGGAGCGATATTTTCGAATACATTGCTCACTTGGGCCATACCGGTATCTTCAGAATCAAGGGCATAAAGTACCTCATTGCCCAGATCGGCATTTTCCAAAATAACTGTGGTACTGGTATAAGGTTGCCCATTTCTACATTCGTCGATGGTTTCATAAGAAGCGGTCAGATCAACCCCGACCTTCACCTCTTGTACTATAACTTCTTCACACCCATTGGTGTCTTTTATGAAAATGTTATAGAATCCGCCATCAAGATTATCGAGTACTAGAGTGCTTCCGGTTACAGCCGTAGAAGGATCATTGGCTCCGGTCAAATTGTATTCATAGGGGGCAGTACCACCTGTGATTTCCAATTCTATCAAACCATTGTCATCCGTAGAACATACCTCGTCCTCTACTCTGGTGACATTGACAGCCAAGGTTGCGGTGGGCGCATCAACAAGAATATTGGCAACTGTAAATTCGCAGCCGTTGGCATCCTGTACGATTACAGAATAGGTGCCGCCCGCAAGGTTTTCAAATACATTTGTATCTACGGCCTTTTGGGGTGCTGAAGAGATAATGAACTGATGTGGTGCCACACCTCCTGTAACGTTGATCGTTATGCTGCCATTTTCCTCACCGAAACATTGTATGTTCTCTACAGTGCTCAGGGTTGCTGCTAAAACCGGGGGTTCCGATATAGCTATAACGGTATTGTTATAATCTTCACAATCTATGCCACTAATCGCACGGATCCTGTAATCGCCCTGACCAAGGTTTTCGAAAATCCCCGAATCTTGTGGTGCGCCCACTAGGGCTCCGTTCAATTCCAATTGGTATTGGTAACCGCCTAAGCCTCCGGTAGCAACGGCCACCAGTACGGCATCTGAATCTCCATTACAGTTGATGATTGTATTTGTTGTATCCACCGTAACTTCCAACGGATCGACAACGTTGATCGTACGGATAACCGATACGGGGGATATACATAACTTGGCCAGATCGGAATCCCTTGCAAGAAATTCATAGGTGCCCGGTGCCAATGATGGATAAACATTTTGAGTACTCCACCCAGTGGCATACATTATTGGAGATACAATACTGAACTCATAAGACCCTGAACCACCTGTTGCCGAAACCGTAATTTCACCTGAATTAGGGGTACAGCTTGGCTCTTGGGTAATTGCCGCATCGATTTCTACGACAGTTGGATCGGTAATCGAGATTGTCGCTGTCGTCGCATCGCAACCGTAACCATCGGTTACGGTAACTGAATAATCACCTTGTATCAATCCGCTGAACGAATTTGAGTTTTGGGGCAAACTGTTCACCCCGGTGGTTACATTGTTCAAAATGTACTGATAGTTTGTCGGGCCGTTCACCCTTGAAGCGATTACGCTAATGCTTGCATCGTTTGCACCCGGACAATTTGGTTGGGTAACAGTTATTGTTGTCGGGTCAATTGTAATAAGGTCTATCGGTGCTATTGAAATCGGTTTTGTGACATTTGCACACCCTCTAACATCCCTTACGGTCAACTCGTAGTTGATACCAGAAGTGAGTCCGCTGAAAACATTGTTGGCATCAAAAGCCTGTATGGGCGTACCTAGGTTGGCCAAATCCACCAACTCGAATTCATAGCCTCCCCATCCGCCCTCGGGCGTTGCCGTAATTTGGGCATCTGTGCCCGGTGTACAGGTCAATTCTTGGGTTTGAGCAAAATTAAAGTCCAATGCTTTTACAGGAGACTGTATGGTCAACCTGTTTGATTCAGCCTCACATTTTGGTACATCGATTGCCGTTACGGTAACGAAATAAGTGCCTACGGGTAAGGTAGTAACGCTCATCGTTCCTGAAGTAGTATTATCGGATCCATTGGCAACTGAAACTGTAGGTGCATTGGTATTATATATATTATAATCGAATGCACCTGTATAGCCGGAGACCGTAAAATCGATACCACCATCCGAACCACCGAAACAATAGACATCATTTAGTTTGGTCGCAGCCACCCCAATGGTATCAAAGGGGGCTATCGTATGGCTCACCTGTACCGTACAGCCTGTAACAGTATCGGTTAGTTCGTAAACATAGGTGCCCGGGTTTCCTGCACCAAGATCAATAGAACCATTGCCGGTACCGTTGATAAGGTTTCCCGAGGGCAGTTCCCTAACCTCATAGTTCGGTATACCTGATCCATCTGCACCCATAACATTAATTACTTCGCTGTCGGTACAGTTCATTGGTCCAGAGCTAACCCTCACTATACTTGCCGTTACTTTTGTAGCTGCTGGTACCGTGATAGTGGTTTGGTCCGTACAGTTATTGCCATCAACTACATCAATGGTAACGGTACGTGCCGTTGTTAAAAACGGAATGTCATAAGTAGTACTACCAGTAAAACTACTGCCATTGAAACTATATGAATAGGGTGCCGTGCCACTGCCACCCGTT
>JAJRSY010000261.1 GCA_024278565.1 Bacteroidota bacterium | reverse complement strand
CGACCTGACATTAAAGCAGTCACAACACTACTATTAAAGGGTTTTTCTATTCCCTCAAATACCCCAAAACATTCTTTTCAATCCGCTCTTGAATGTTCGATATATCGGCTTTTACAAAGGTTTCACCTGTAATATTTTCGTAGAGTTCAATATACCGATCTGATACCGTTTGTATGTATTCATTGCTCATTTCGGGCACTTCTTGCCCTTCAAGACCTTGAAAATTGTTTTGAATCAGCCATTGGCGAACAAATTCTTTTGAGAGTTGTTTTTGGGCCTCTCCCCTATCCTGCCGGTCTTGATAGCCGTCGGCATAAAAATAACGTGATGAATCGGGGGTGTGGATCTCATCGATCAAAACTATTTTACCTTCTTTGGTCTTTCCGAATTCGTATTTGGTATCTACCAGTATCAGCCCCCGTTCTGCAGCGATTTCGGTGCCCCTTTGAAATAATGCCCTTGTGTATTTTTCCAGAACGGTATAATCTTCTTCAGAAACTATCTTGCGCTTTATAATATCCTCTTTCGAAATATCCTCATCATGGCCACCGTGTTCCGCTTTTGTTGCCGGGGTAACAATGGGCTTGGGAAATTTATCGTTCTCCTTCATCCCTTCGGGCATGGCAACTCCACATAAAATGCGTTTTTCAGCTTTGTACTCGCGTGCGGCATGGCCTGACATATACCCACGTATGACCATTTCAATTTTAAAGGGCTCACAGGTATGCCCAACCGCAACGTTCGGATCTGGGGTGGCCAACAGCCAATTCGGCACAATGTCTTGCGTGGCCGCCATCATTTTGGTCGCTATTTGGTTTAGAATCTGTCCTTTATAGGGTATTCCTTTGGGCATAACCACATCAAAGGCCGATAACCGATCTGTGGCGACCATGACCAAAATATCATTTTCAAGCGCATACACTTCCCTTACCTTACCTTTGTATACACTTTTTTGTTTGGGAAAATTGAAATTGGTATCCGTAATCGTATTGCCCATCAGTATCAATTTTGGTGTTCAATGCTTTTATAGGCTTCTATGACTTTTTTGACCAATTTATGGCGAATGACATCATTTTCATCCAAATAAATAACCTCAATACCCGCTACATTTTGAAGTACTAAAATTGCTTCTTTTAAGCCTGATGTTACCCGTCTGGGCAAATCGATCTGCCCGGGGTCTCCTGTAATCAAAAATTTGGCGTTTTTCCCCATACGGGTCAAAAACATCTTCATTTGCGCATGGGTGGTGTTTTGGGCCTCGTCCAATATTACAAAAGCATTGTCCAAGGTTCTACCTCTCATAAACGCCATGGGCGCGATCTGTATCGTACCGTTTTCTAAATAATGCGTCAGTTTTTCGGGAGAGATCATATCGCGCAGCGCATCGTACAACGGTTGCATATAGGGGTCTAATTTTTCTTTTAGGTCCCCTGGTAAAAAGCCGAGATTCTCACCCGCCTCTACCGCGGGCCTTGTCAAGATGATCTTTCTTACCTGTTTTTCTTTCAGTGCTTTAACAGCAAGTGCAACTCCAGTATATGTTTTTCCAGTTCCTGCCGGGCCAATGGCGAAAACCATATCGTTTATCTTCGCTGCCTCAACGAGTCTTCGCTGGTTAGGGGTCTTTGCCTTGATCAATCGACCACTAACACCATGCACCAAGGTTTCCCCAGCTATGCCATTAGAATCGCTTTCTTCATCACCATCACCACTAAGTACTCTTTCTATCACATTTTCGTCAATACCATTGTATTTGGCATAATGCGCTAGCAGCATTTGAAAACGCTTATCGAACTCTTCTAAAAGTTCTTCGTCCCCAAATACCTTTATTTTACTTCCCCGGGCAACAATTTTCAGTTTTGGGTACTTTTTTTTCAATAAATCAATGTTCTCGTTACCCTGTCCGAAAAAATCCCGTGGGTTGATATCTGTCAGTTCTAGAATAAGTTCGTTCAAAAAATGAGTATTTTGATGAAGCCAAACAAACTTCATACATTAGGTGGATTAATTAATAGGTCTTAAACCTAGATCCCGCTAGATACTGAAACAAGTCCAGTACTGGGCAAGATTAGCTCAACTAACTATTTCGAATGCGCCTTTTGGGCTTTTCAATCCCGAGGCTTCGGGAGAGTTTCACTAATATAATTTCACTTGGCTATTTTTTTGATTAATTTTGCGTTACAAATTTAGGTAAAATATCACCTTTCATAACCAAAAACATATCAACATTGCTGCATGGCAATAATTACCCTCACAACTGATTTCGGGCTCAAAGACCATTTTACAGGCGCTATAAAAGGTAGTATTCTCACGGAATTGAACGATGCGAAAATCGTTGATATCTCTCACGGTATCAGTCCGTTCAACATTCAAGAATGCGCCTATATATTGGAAAACGCCTATAAGAGCTTCCCAAAGGGCACTATTCATATTATTGGGGTCGATTCTGAACCCACCCAAGAAAACCAGCATATTGCGGTATTACTTGACGGGCATTATTTCATTAGTGCCAATAATGGGGTTATTGGTTTGATAACTTCAGAGATAAAACCCGAAAAAGTAGTGGAAATAGATATTCGAAATCCGCAGAGCAGCTCTTTTCCTGAAATGGATGTATTTGTTCAGATTGCCTGCCATATCGCCCGAGGAGGCACCTTAGAGGTGGTCGGCAAACCTTTCGACGGACTCAAAGACCTAACGGGGTTCTTACCGACAGTTACCGATAATGGTAAAAAAATAAGTGGTAGTGTTATTTATATAGATAATTATGGCAATGTGGTCACCAATATTCAAAAGAATTTCTTTGAAGCATACAGAAAAGGAAGGGGTTTCGAAATAAATGCCCGAACGACCAAAATAAAGGAAATACACAACAGATACAGCGACATCATCAATTTCGACCTCGAAAAAGACAAACGCAAGGGTGCAGGCGATGTTTTGGCATTGTTCAATTCTTCAAACTATATAGAACTGGCGATCTACAAAAGCGACCTGAACACCGTTGGTGGGGCCTCTTCTTTGTTGGGGCTCGATTACCGAGATACCATTACTATCGATTTCCGCTAACAGCACTATTTTTACGATCTAAGCCATCAGACTTATAAACATAATTTCTATAAAACTGGTTCGCTTGCTTTTAGAACTCAAAACGGCCACTGCAACCAAAGAGCCAGCATGGTTAATGAATACAGGCTCTCTCATGACACCAACCCCTATTTTCCTTTTGATTGCTTCCGTTTTTATCAAAAAAAAAGGGTAGAATGATGTTAATAAGTTTGTTTCGTTAAAAAGGACAATTAAAATACCTTTGTCTGTCTTGTAATTTGGAATAATTCAGATTACATTCGGGGAGAAATCAACCCATTTGAGCAACCTGAATAAAAAAATACATATGAAGTTCATAGTATCCAGTACCTCTCTTTTAAAACAACTACAGGTTTTGGGAGGCGTTATCAACAACAATAACACCTTACCGATTTTGGACAATTTCCTGTTCGATTTGAAAAAGGACGAATTAACGATTTCCGCTTCTGATCTTGAAACAACTATGAGTTCGGTTTTGAAGGTTGATTCAGATAATGAGGGTGTAATTGCTGTGCCAGCCCGGTTGTTATTAGATATCTTAAAAACTTTTCCAGAGCAACCCTTGACTTTTGTCGTTGAAGATAACAATACTGTAGAAATAAGTTCAAATCACGGTAAATACGCATTGGCGTATGCCGATGGATCCGAGTTTCCAAAAGCAGTGGAATTGGCCAACCCGAGTTCGACCACACTTCTTGGCGATATTTTGGCAACTGCCATCAACAAGACCATTTTCGCAGCCGGCAACGATGACCTAAGGCCTGTGATGAGCGGTGTGTTTTTTCAATTCTCTCCAGAGAGTTTGATTTTTGTCGCTACGGATGCCCATAAACTTGTAAAATATCAACGTGATGATGTATCAGCCTCACAGGTGGCGGAATTTATTATGCCCAAAAAACCGCTGAACCTTTTGAAAGGAATTTTAGCGGGAAGCGAATCAGATGTAACCATAGAATATAACGATAGTAATGCAAAATTCAGTTTTGAGGATACCGAACTAATTTGTAGATTAATTGACGGAAAGTACCCTAACTACGAAGCGGTGATTCCGAAAGAAAATCCGAATAAACTAACAATTTCAAGAAATCAGTTTTTGAGCTCGGTGCGCAGGGTTTCTATTTTCTCAAATAAAACTACCCACCAAATACGTTTAAAAATTGCTGGGGCCGAACTGAACATTTCTGCCGAGGACATTGATTATAGCAACAAAGCAGAAGAACGTTTGACCTGTTCGTACCAAGGTGATGATATGCAGATAGGGTTCAACTCGCGCTTCTTGACCGAAATGCTCAATAACCTAACGGCAGAAGAAGTGTCCGTAGAAATGAGTTTGCCCAGCAGAGCTGGTATCTTGACACCGATTGACGGGTTAGATGAGGGTGAAAACGTTACCATGCTGGTAATGCCCGTGATGCTGAATAGCTAGTTGAAAATATAATCAAAAAAGGTAACTATTCAGCCAAATTAGGTAAAAAAGGTTTTTCCTCGAAAGAAAATTGAATATTGAGGAGTATGTTTTCTTGCTTTTTTTTGAGGGTAGATATATAGGATCTTATTCTCGAAAAATATTGAGCATAGGCTGGTTCTCTAAAGCAGCCCGATACCTGCCGGCAGGCAGGCTTTTTGCTTCACTTTTATCATTCGCAGGTCTCTTTCTGCTTGGTTATTATCAAAGGGGACTTCTTTTTCTGGTATTGCTAAATTAATATAGTTTTTGTATTTTGCAATAAAAACAATTATGGATTGTCCAAAATGCAAAAGCGAAAAGAAGATTAAAAATGGCATCATAAATAGCGTTCAGCGATACAAGTGCAAAGCCTGTGGGTATAATTATACAGTAGGGAAACGTTCATGTGATTACCCGGTATCGACAAAAAAGAAAGCACTACAGTTATATTTAGAAGGATTGGGCTTTCGTTCTATAGGGAGGATTTTGGGGGTAAGCAATGTTAGTGTCTTGAACTGGATCAGGTCATTTGGAAGCGAAGTCGCCGGTTTGCGATCAAGATCTCAAGAGATAGAAGTGGTAGGGGTCGATGAAATGCACAGCTATATCGGGGATAAAAAAACTACTGTTGCCTGGCCGGACAGGCAGGGATATGGATTGCTGTTGATAGATTTGGCAAAAGATTCATCAACTTCGTTATTGGTGATAGAAGCACGAAAACAGCCAAAAAGTTTTGGGAAGAAATCAAGGACAATGACATGAAGACCATTGCAAGTGATTATTGGAAGCCGTATGAAGCGATAATCCCCAAGAACAAACATGTGCGGTCAAAAGCAGAAACATTTACAGTTGAGGGGTATAATAGTCTGTTCGGGCATTTTTCAGCAAGG
>JAJRSY010000260.1 GCA_024278565.1 Bacteroidota bacterium | reverse complement strand
TGACCCATATTGCAAATAACAAATAATATTTGAACAATCGGATCCATTTGAGACGTTTTGGATTTTCCTTTTTTCCTTTTTTTATGATCAAATTGGCCCATTTTGAGAACAAGATGTTGCCTCTTTGATCTGTCATCACCAAAAAAGGATTGATTTTTACGGCATCACGCTCCAGTAAGTTGTCCTGCAGGTTTGAAAAATCGTTGTTCAGTATTGCTTCTTTAATGGGCGTGCCAAATTTTGTGGCTTCGGCTATATCGTTATCAGAGACCCCCGGTCTGGGAAAAATGCCCAAAAAACGGTCTTTTTTTCCTGAAAACATCCAATGTGAAATGGTGATTACGCTAATGTGGTTGATATGCCTATCTACCAAAGCAATGTGGCCGACCAGTTTTGCGTTTGTCGAAACCAATAGTTTTTTCATTTTCTCCTGTGCCTGGACCCACATATTTCTGCAGGCCACTAGGGTGACCACCGGGGTATTATTTAGCAGGTTTTTTGCGACATCTGATTTCAGAAAGGAATTGATGGGAATTGATGGGGTCAAGTACCATACTTGGTAGCCTAGAATAACCAAATCGTACTTTTTTTCAAGAATACCGGTTGCCGGTCGTTGGATCTTGGATGGAATTTGAAGAAAGGATTCGGGAAAGGTGTCGAAAAATTTTTCTTGTTGCCACGGAAATTCAAAGGGTTCTTCAAGTACAATTTCATGATAGGTGATATTGATACTGTCATCCTCTATTCTGGAAGCCACGTTTTTTAGAATCTCAAACAATTGACCTGTTTGTGAATAATAAAGGATCAGTACTTCTTTTTTCATGTATTAGCTTTTGCGTTCCAGAAATCGAAATAATTGAACCATTGCAGTGGGTATTTATCCAAGATCCAAGATACACTTTGTGTGTATTCTTGTAACAATCCTTGCGCATCGCCCCGTTTTACCTCAGCTGTTCTTGCATATAGGTGGTAGTGGGTCGAAGTTTCTTTCATGACGTATACGAAGAGTACGGGCACCTGTAATCGTGAACCCAACATAAAAGGACCGGCCGGGAATTTTGCCTCTTTGCCAAGCAGCAACCCGGTCATTTGCTTTTGTTCTTCAAAATAACGGTCTCCGGTAAAACAAACCAAATCGCCTTGGTCCAAAGCGGACTTTATTTCAAAAATGTGGTCAAGACCCTCTTTTACAATGATAAATTTAATTCTTGATTTGGCGGTTACACGCTCTAGATATGATTTTATTTCGGCACGTTCGGCATCTGTGGTGACCAAATATATCTGAGAATTGATATCAACTTCACCAAAAAAGAAATCGGCAATCTCAAAATTTCCGACATGGGCACTGATCATGATGCCTCCTTTTTTGTTTTTCATCAAATCCTTTATCTTTTCGCCACCATCGAACTCATAGGTGAACCTATTTCTGAGCCCTGAGGAGATGGCCAATTTATCTAAGATTGTCTGCCCGAAAACAAGATAATTTTTATATACGATCATGGCACTCATCCATCTAGAACAGTGTCTTCTTTTTCGAAAATAATAGTAGGTGGCACGAGTGCTCTTGAACGAAAAAAAACAAAAATAAAACGCTACGAAATAGAGTAGGAAATAGGCAGATCGAATGCCCAATTTCTTGATTAGAAAAATGAAAATCTTATAGCCAAAAACCGATCCTCTTGATTTTCCTTCCCATTCCTTGGCCATTATTTTATATTGGGGTTCAGTCTACCTTTCTTTCTATAAGGTCATAAAAATTTTGTAGGGTAATGATGTCGACAAAATCTTCGCCCACCAGTTTTACACCAAAGTTAGATTCTACGGCAACAACTAAATCAACAAAGTCAAGACTATCTAGTTCTAGGGTGTCTTTTAAATTTGCATCGGGGGAAAGCTCTTCTTGTTCAACTTCAAACTCATCAATAAGAAAGTTGTTTATTTTATCAATAATAACTTCTTTATTCATCTTTAAGGGGCATTTTTTATGATTAATGCGGAATTGGTACCTCCGAATCCGAAGGAGTTCGACAAAAATACATCAATTTTTTTATCTAATGTTTTCTCTACCAGATTTAATTTGGCCGCATCTTCATCAGGGTTCTCTAAGTTAATGTTGGGCGCGATAAAAGAATGCTTCATCATGAGCATGGAATAAACGACCTCGCTGGCACCTGCCATCCAACATTCATGGCCGGTCATTGATTTTGTTGAACTTACATAAGGACCATTTTTACCGAAGACCTCATAAATTGCTTTGGCCTCATTTGAGTCGCCAACAGGGGTTGAGGTTGCGTGTGCATTGACATAATCAATCACCGAAGCGTTCAAATTGGCGTCATGCAGTGCTTTTTTCATTGCCTTTGATGGACCCTCAACATTAGGGGTTGATATATGGTCTCCGTTCGAAGAGAAGCCGTAACCGATGATCTCACCCAATATGGGTGCCCCTCTTTTAAGGGCGGATTCGTAGCTTTCAACGACCACGGTAGCACTACCCCCACTGGGTACCAGACCGTTTCTGTCCTTGTCAAACGGGCGTGATGCCTTTTTTGGGCATTTGGCCGTGGTGGCGAATACACCCAAGCCGTCAAAACTGGCCATTACATAACGGTTGATCTCTTGCGCCCCACCACAAATGATAATATCTTGCAGCCCACTTTTTATTAAATGGTAACCCACACCAATAGCATGCGACCCACTTGCACAGGCGGCACTAATGGTAAAATTTATGCCGGTCAGTTTAAAAATTGTGGCGAGGTTCATGGTAACTGTGGAGTTCATCGCCTTGAATATGGCGCCAGAACCGACCAAGGTGGTGTCTTTTTTCTCTCGAACGGTATCCATCGATTCGATGATGGCCTTTGCCGTACTATCGTTTCCGAAGATTACCCCAACTTCATTTTCATCAAGGTATTCTTGCGACAGTTGGGCGTTTTTTAAGGCTTCCAAGGTAGCAACATAGGCATAATTGCTTTCTTGCCCCATGCTTATACGCTGTCTTCTGGTCAATAGATTTTTAAGATCAGGTTGCTCTACCATGCCGGTCAATGACGATCGGTATCCCATTTTCTCTCTCTCTGGATCAAAAACAATACCTGATTTTCCTTGGTAAAGAGCTGACTTCACCTCGTCGAGGTTTTTGCCTATACACGAGTAAATGCCCATTCCTGTAATTACCACTCTGCCCATTGCACAAACTATTTAGGAATAAATTCCCCCATTAATGTTCACTACTTCCCCAGTAATATAGGAAGCATTTTTAGAAACCAAAAAAGAAACAAGATGCGCTACTTCCTCGGCCTTACCAAATCTGTTTGCAGGAATCATCCTTTTTAGCTCTTTTTCATCAAGATCGTTGGTCATGTCGGTATCGATAAACCCTGGGGCGACCGCATTTACGGTAACGTTTCTTTTGGCAATTTCTTGTGCAAGGGCTTTTGTAGCACCTATGACGGCAGCTTTTGCCGCAGAGTAATTGGTTTGCCCCGGTGTTCCCTTTAATCCGGAGACGGAGACCATGTTTACGATCCGCCCATATTTGTTGACCAATAATTTTTGGATAAGGTGATTGGT
>JAJRSY010000259.1 GCA_024278565.1 Bacteroidota bacterium | reverse complement strand
GAAATCTGATGCGCTATTCAGTTGCGCCACGCGGCCTTTTATTAATTGTTCAAGTTCATTTCAAAATCTCATCAGCCTTGCCGAAACCTGCCTGCCGGCAGGCAGGTCTGATGCGCTATTCAGTTGCGCCACGCGGCCTTTTATTAATTGTTCAAGTTCATTTCAAAATCTCATCAGCCTTGCCGAAACCTGCCTGCCGGCAGGCAGGTCTGATGCGCTATTCTTCCCGAAACTTCGGGAGCGCCACGCAGCCGTATTTATATCAACTTACTTTTTATTATTGTAGAAATGGTTTTTCCGTCAGCTTGACCGGCCAGTTCTTTAGAGACCAGACCCACCACCTTACCCATATCTTGCATACCAGAAGCTCCCGTAGTTTCAATGACCTTGACAACTACTTTTTCAATTTCCCCATCAGACAACTGCTCGGGCAAAAACTTTTCGATAATGGCTATTTGTGCCAATTCTGGTTCTGCCAAATCATTTCGTCCCTGCTCCAAAAAAATCGCAGCACTATCTTTTCGTTGTTTTACCAGTTTTTGAACCAACAACACTTCTGCATTCTCACTCATTTCTGAACCAGAACCAGATTCGGTCTGTGCCATCAACAAAGCCGATTTAATGGCCCGCAACGATTCTAGCGCAACTTTGTCCTTTGCTTTCATCGCGACTTTCATCTGTTCCATCACTTGCTGTTGCAAACCCATGCTCTTTTTATTTATTTCGGAAAGCGAAGATAAAAAATAAACCCGAAAACAGTTTCTGTTTTCGGGTTTAAATTAGTAATCGCACCTAGTTAGTCTACATTATCATGTAGAAAAGAGTTGTTGGATCGCAATTGTATTTCATCGTTGCTGTCCTCACCCAAACTTGTTCTTGAAATCTTGTTTTCATTAGCGCTTTCGTTCAGGTCAACGCCTTGTCGCTTATAGGCCGGTTCCTTTTCGATTTCATCTATTTTACCAATACTATTTTGAAATTTATAATTGAAATCCTTCAGTTTTCTTCTTCTCTCATTGGCCCTTTCCCGCAACAAATCTTCCAAGGGGTTTTCTATCGGGTCTATTTCCTTTTTTTCTTCTTCCTCAACCAAAGTCTTCCTTTCAAATACCAATTCATCCTCAACTATTTTAGGCTCGAACTCCTCGGCTTTCGATTTGGCACCGGTCAGTTTATTTTCCAACTTCATATAATCATCTAAACTGTATCTGGTCTCTCCATCTTTATTATACTCTAATACAGGAATCACTTCGATATGGTCGTTAACATCCATCTTATTCACATCTTCCTCTAATTCGAAGACAACTACATTATCAGTCTCATCTTCTATCTCTTCAGGTTCTGACAATGGCATATCAAAACTCATCGCAAACTGATCTTCTTCTTCAACCTCATCTTCGGTTTCTTCTACAGAAACCACCTCTGGATCTACGACCTCAATACTATCAAGTGTTTCACTAGAATCTACAATAATAAAATCATCTTCTGAAACATCCTGGGCGATTACCTCTTCATAAAACACGTTGAAATTCTTGATATAATTCGTAGTGGGTATTAATTCGAAATCATCAAACCCATCAGTCAACGTATGTTTTAATACGGGTTCGGTCATCTCGTCTTCATCAGCCGTCAACTGGTGCACAATGTTCTTTGGGGTTAAATCATGGGTTGCCTTTTGCCCTTCTTCTAAAGTGTGAATTATTTTTTTTGCCTCACTGTTTACAATATCATCTTGCTGATCAACATCAAAACCTGTGGCTATTACGGTTACTGCAATTGATTCACCCAATTCCTCATCTTCACCAACACCCATGATAATATTGGCACCATGACCAGCTTGAACCTGTATATGGTCATTAATCTCTCCTATTTCATCGATGGTGATCTCTTCAGAACCTGAAACAATCAGTAACAAAACATTTTTGGCACCGTCAATCTTGTTATCGTTCAATAATGGGGAATCCAACGCTTTCATGATAGCTTCATTTGCCCTGGCCGACCCTGTGGCAATTGATGAGCCCATAATGGCGGTGCCGCTATTTGAGAGCACTGTTTTTGCATCACGTAAATCAATATTCTGCGTGTAATGGTGTGTGATAACTTCGGCGATACCACGAGCGGCTGTTGCCAACACCTCATCTGCCTTTGAAAACCCTGCCTTGAACCCAAGGTTACCATAGACTTCCCTTAACTTATTGTTATTGATGACGATCAAGGAATCTACATTGTTTCTTAATTTTTCTATTCCCAACTGAGCTTGTTGGCAACGCATTTTTCCTTCAAATTCAAAAGGTATGGTAACGATACCCACGGTCAAAATACCCATTTCCTTTGCTTGTTTGGCAATAACAGGGGCAGCACCAGTACCTGTTCCCCCACCCATACCAGCAGTTATGAATACCATTTTCGTGGTTACATCTAACACTCCCTTGATATCTTCTATGCTCTCAATGGCCGCTTGCTCACCCACTTCAGGGTTTGCACCAGCTCCCAATCCTTCAGTAAGAGTAACACCGAGTTGAATTTTATTCGGCACAGGACTATTGGAAAGGGCTTGTGCATCAGTATTGAAAATCACAAAATCAACGCCGTTAATACCTGATTGAAACATATGGTTGATGGCGTTGCCACCACCACCACCAACTCCGATCACCTTTATTACATTGCTCTGATTCTTGGGCAGATCAAAAGCTATTCCTTCAAATTCAATTTTGTCGCTCATACTTTTTATATTACTGGTTTATTTTTTCATGTATTCTGCAATGCTTTACTCCGCATTCTCTAAAAATTCCTTCAATTTATCGGACCATTTATCAAAAACGGATTTCCGTTGTTTTTGCATTTTGACGGTAGTGATCGAATCTGGATTCCCACCTGTTAAAACCCCTTCTCCTTTTATTGGTTCGGGTTCTTGACCACCCTCTTCTTTATCTTTGTTATTGACCGCATTCATCAATAGACCAACGGCAGTAGCATAAAGCGGACTTGCTACCTCCTCATCAGAATCACCGGCCAAGTGTTCGTTGGGGTATCCTATTCTCGTATCCATACCCGTAATGTACTCTACCAACTGCTTGAGGTGTTTCAATTGACTTCCCCCACCTGTCAAAACAATACCGGCAATAAGTTTCCTTTTCGGATCCTCATGGCCGTAATTCTTGATTTCAACATACACCTGTTCAATGATTTCAACTACACGTGCATGAATGATCTTAGAAAGGTTTTTAAGGGTAATCTCTTTTGGATCTCTACCTCTCAATCCTGGAATGGAAACAATCTCGTTGTCCTTGTTTTCACCGGGCCAGGCCGACCCGAACTTGATTTTCAATAGCTCTGCTTGCTTCTCGATTATTGAACAACCTTCTTTTATATCTTCTGTAATGACACCACCACCAAATGGTATAACCGCTGTATGCCTTATAATACCATCTTTGAAAATTGCCAAATCGGTTGTGCCACCCCCTATATCAATCAAGGCCACACCAGCCTCTTTCTCTTCTTGACTCAATACCGCATCTGAAGAAGCAAGTGGTTCTAGGGTGATATTACCCAAGCTCAACCCGGCACTCTTAATGCATCTACCCACATTCTTTATGGAAGACACCTGACCGACGACAACATGAAAATTAGCTTCTAACCGCCCACCGTACATACCTATGGGTTCATTTATTTCGGCTTGGCCGTCTACCTTATAATCCTGAGGCAGCACATGAATGATCTCTTCTCCTGGCAACATGACCAGCTTATATACTTGATTGCATAGTTTATCAAGATCGTCTTCATTGATAACCTCTTCAGAATCAGCTCTTGTAATATAGTCGCTATGGTGCAGGCTTCTAATATGTTGCCCTGCAATACCCACCACTACCGTACTGATCTTCAACCCTGCGTTTTCCTCTGCCTGCTCAACTGCCTGCTGGATCGATTTTATGGTTTGGGTAATATTGTTGACCACACCTCGGTGCACCCCCAAACTCTTCGATTTACCAATACCCAAGACCTCTATTTTACCATATTCGTTCTCTTTACCGATTATGGCGACGATCTTGGTGGTTCCGATGTCCAGCCCTACAGAATAATTACCTTGTTCCATTTATATGATTTAAATTTTGGTGCACACTACTTGATTGTTGAATTCTAAGCTTACTATATTATAATCTTTCAGCGTTTTGTCTTTATTGGCCTTGGTATAAAATGCCTTAAAATTGTTGAACTTTTCTTCTAGGCCATCAACACCTCCCAAATTCACTACAAAATGTTCCATTCGAAATTTTAATTGATACTTGTCTACATCTTCAACATGAATACCTATTACGTTCTTTCGAAGAAACGCATCCTCGTTTATATATTTTAAAATCACATACACATCTTCTAAGCTTTTGCCTGTTATTTTACCCGTTATTATCGGAACTCTGGCAGAATGGCTAACAGAGAAAGGCATGCGCTTTCCTTCATCGTCTAAATAAAACCGTTCGCTACCCAGTATTCTTCCTATTGGCTTACGCTGAATCACATTTGCGACGAGTTTACCATCAACAGTGAGATATACTTGCGCATTTTTAACCATTTCATTGGCTTCGATGACCTTTTCAATCTTATTCAAAACTAATTTTTCTTTGGGCACATTTGTCAGGGTTCCATAATTTTGTATTAACAATTTATCAACCACTCCCTCGGTGAGGTAAAGGTTCTGATTTCCAACGAATTCGATATTGATCCGACTGACTTTCTTACCATGGCTCCTTTGGTTAGAGAAGGCGTAAAGCCCTGCAACCACAACCAACAAGGCCAATACTTTCATGTAATCCCAATTAATTCGCATTTTCTAGTTCATTTTTAATTTTAGACACTTCTAACCCAATATCGCCGGCACCCATGGTGACCAGAATATCAAGGGTTTGTTTTTTTATTTCTTCGATCAGGTTTCTCTTTTTAACTATCTTTTTTTGAGGGTTCTCGATTTTCCCCAAAAGCCATTCAGAAGTGATTTCTGGTATTGGCTCTTCTCTGGCAGGATAAATATCTAATAGAAACACCGTATCAAATTTTGCCAAACTCTCAGCAAAATCATCGGCGAAGTCTTTGGTTCTCGAAAACAAATGCGGCTGAAACACAGCCAATACTTTTTTACCCGGATGCATTTCGACTATGGCATCATAAACTGCATTTATCTCGGTAGGGTGGTGTGCATAGTCATCAATAAAAATAAGTTCCTCTGTTTTTATCTTGTATGAAAACCTACGCTGTACTCCCTTAAAAGTTTCAAGTGCTTTGGCAAGACGGTCTTGGGGGACACCAGTTTCGACCGCCATTGCAAAAGCTACTAGACCGTTGAGCAGGTTATGCCTTCCCGGTTTGTTGAACTTAACCCCCGATAGGGTAGCTTCAGGAGTTTCCAAATCAAATATGTAGGCTCCATGTTCAATCTTTATATTTCGTATACAATAATCAGAACCGTCCTCAATACCATAAGTGACCCCATCTAACGGCAGTCCGTTACGGACAAATAACTTCCCTCCTGGCTTCAACCGACCAATAAATTCCTTAAAAGATTTCTTGAGTTCATCACCACTTCCATAAATATCCAAATGATCGGCATCCATAGAAGTAATACAGGCAACATTTGGTGACAATTGCAAAAATGACCGATCAAACTCATCTGCCTCGACTACTGAAAAATCTGTTCCCTCGAACAAAAAATTGCTATCAAAATTTTCTGATATACCTCCCAAGAAAGCGGTGAGCGGGGAACCTGTTTCTTTCAGCAAGTGGGCCAATATACTTGATGTGGTGGTCTTGCCGTGGGTGCCGGCAACCGCAAAACAGAAAGTGTCTTTTGTAATCAGCCCTAATACCTCAGAACGTTTTTTTATCTGAAAACCTTTCTTTAGAAAGTACTGATATTCTAAATGGGAGGTCGGTACAGCAGGGGTATACACGATCAATGTATCATCAGCATTCAAATAAGTTGGGGCTATTGAAGACAATGCATCTTCATAATGAATATCAATGCCCAGGCCACTCAGTTCTTGGGTCAAGGGTGTCTCGGTTTTATCGTAACCGGCCACATGCTTGTTTATGAACTTAAAATAACGCGCCAAAGCAGACATACCGATACCGCCGATACCAATAAAATAAACGTTATGTATGTTCTTAATATCCATATAACTAATTCCACTTTTTTGTGGGCGTGTCAATCAATAGTTTATCAATTTCATCAACAATATGTTGGGTCGCTTTTGGCATGGCCAATTTTTTGATATTGGCGGCCAGTTCAGATTTTTGGGTTTCAGACCTGCCTGTCTGATCTGAGGGTTCGATTAGGTCATGAAAAACAGTTTCAAACTCTGCCTCTAGGTTTTCCTCTTTAATCATAAGGGCGGCATTCTCGGCCACCATTGCGGCCGCATTTTTGGTCTGGTGGTCTTCGGCAACATTCGGTGATGGAATAAATATCGTTGGTTTGCCTACAATGCTCAATTCAGAAACCGACCCCGCACCAGCACGTGACACAATAATATCAGCAGCAGCATACGCATAGTCCATTCGATTTAAATAAGCGAATACCCTACTATGTTCTGAATCATACTTTTTATAGGTTTCATAATAAAATTTACCACACTGCCATATTAGTTGAACGTTATGTTTCTTAAAAAAATCCAGTTTTTGTTCAATCAACTGATTGATTCTTCTAGACCCCAGGCTGCCCCCCAAAACCAATAAAGTGATCATCTCAGGCGATATTTTATAAAATACACAGGCTTCTTTTTTATCAACCTTCATTTCCGTAAGATTGCGACGAACGGGGTTACCTGTCTTTATTATCTTATTCTTTGGGAAAAACTTTTCCATTCCATCATAAGCCACACAGATTCTTGCCACTTTGTTCTTGAGCAACTTATTGGTAAGGCCCGCATACGAATTCTGTTCTTGAAGCACACAAGGTATGCCCCTACCCGAGGCTACCTTCAATACAGGTCCACTGGCAAAGCCACCTGTACCAATCACGATATCAGGTCTGAACCTAGATACTATTTTGCCCGCTTTTATCAAACTTCGTATCAATTTTATGGGAAACATCAAATTTTCAAGGGTCAGTTTCCGTTGTAACCCTGCTATTGGTAATCCCTCGATTTTATACCCTGCCAAGGGCACTTTCTCCATTTCCATTCGGTCTTCGGCACCGACAAAAAGAAATTCCGCCTTCGGATGTCTTCTTTTCAGTTCGTCAGCTATTGCAATGGCCGGGTAAATGTGACCGCCCGTACCTCCCCCAGACAGTATGAACCTATAATTGCCCACTCAATACCTCTAAAGGGTTCGTCTCATCAATATCAACACCCGAATGACTCGTTTTATGTTCTTTGTTGCTTACACTTAATACAATACCTATGGCCAAACAGGTCATCCAAGCTGAGGTACCACCACTACTGATCAAGGGCAAATTCTGCCCCGTAACAGGAAACAGCTCTACAGCCACCGCCATATTTATCAATGCCTGAAATACAATGGGCAAACCCACACCGAGTGCCAACAGTTTTCCGAAAACCGTACCACTTCCGTTAGCTATTACCACTATTCTAAACAAAAGAAACAGAAAAAAGAACATTAGCACAAAACCACCGATGAGTCCGTATTCCTCAACAATTATCGCATAGATAAAATCAGAGGAACTTTGCGGCAGAAAGTTTTTTTGTATACTTTTTCCGGCTCCCTTGCCCATGATACCTCCCGTGGCAATTGCGATCTTCGCTTTTTCAATTTGATAATCGGCCTCGGTATCCTCACCGTTCAAAAAACTCTCTATTCTATTCTCCCAAGTGGTGACCCTATTCTCGAACAGGTCAGGGGCAGCTTTGGCTACGAGAATAAATAGTGTGAGCAGCACCAAACCAGAGCCCACTATGCCCATTAAATATTTCAAGGGATAGCCACCAATAAAACAGAGGATCAACACCATTGAAAAAATAATTGCCGCAGTAGAAAAGTTCGCAGGCAGTATAAGAACTACCACCAAAAAAACAGGAACCCAAAGTGGAACAATACTTTCTTTAAATGTAATTACATCATCTTTGATCTTGGTCAGGTACCTGGCTACGTATATCATCAAAACCACAGCTGCCAAGGTGGAGGTCTGAAACTTGACAAAGGGCAAACTGATCCATCGGCTTGCATTTGCACCCCCAATCACATTGCCCTGAAACAAGGTATAGGCAAGCAGCACAATCACGATCGGCATTGCAATTAGCGATAGACCCTTAAAAAAATGCGTGGGAATACGGTGAACGCCGTAGATAATACCAAACCCGAAAAGCAAGAAGACCACATGCTTGACCAGATGCCCAATTGGCGTGCCATTGCCCACAACATATACCAAATTACTACTGGCACTATATACGGGCAAAAAAGAGAACAGCCCCAAGAGGGCAACAACTGCCCAGAGCGCTTTATCTCCATTTATATTTTTCAACAATGCCAACACCCGTTATAATTTTTTAATGGCTTCTTTAAACTGATTTCCCCTGTCCTCATAATTCTCAAAAAGGTCTAAACTGGCACAAGCGGGCGATAAAAGAACCGTATCACCACGTTCGGCAATTTTATAGGCGACCTTAAGAGCCTCATCCATAGCATAGGTCTCAACCATGAGATCCACAACATTACCAAAGACATCAAATATTTTTTCATTGTCAAGGCCCAAACAAATAATGGCCTTCACTTTCTCCCTCACCAATGGCATCAACTGCTTATAATCGTTACCCTTATCAACACCCCCAACGATCCACACCGTTGGTGCGCTCATGCTATCAAGGGCAAAAAAGGTCGCGTTCACATTGGTCGCCTTTGAATCATTGATGTACTGCACATGGCCTATTTTCAACACCTTCTCTAACCGGTGCGGGACGCCCTGAAATTTTGCTATACTATCACGAATGGTCTTCTTTCGAATACCTACCAGTTTTGCAGCGGTCGCAGCGGCCATCGTGTTCTTAAGATTGTGTTTTCCTTCGAGTGCTAAAACATCTATTGTCATTTGTATCGTTTTGTTTTGAGTCGTTATTTCTATTTTTTTATTCTTGATACTTGCCCCTTCATCCAATTCTCTTCGGATGGAAAAAGGCAGTAATTTGGATTGAACGGGATGCTTCTCGAGCCAATCAACAATAACTTCATCATCTGCGTCATAAATGAGGTAGTCATCATTGGTTTGATTCTGGGCTATCTTAAATTTAGAGGCGATATAGTTCTCAAATTGATACTCATACCGATCCAAATGATCTGGTGTAATATTCGTCAGAATAGCAATATGAGGCCTGAACTTCACTATACCATCCAACTGAAAACTGCTGATTTCAAGAACGTAGAAATCAAAATCGTTTTCTGCTACCATCTTGGCGTAGCTCTCACCAATATTACCTGCCATGCCCACATTGAGCCCTGCTTGTTTTAATATATGCTCGACCATCATGGTTGTAGTGGTCTTGCCGTTGCTTCCGGTAATCGCGATGATGGTCGCATTGGTATACTTTGATGCAAACTCAATCTCAGAAATTACAGGTATGCCCTTGGTATTCAATTCAACTACCAATGGCACCGAATCTGGTATACCCGGACTCTTGACCACCAGGTCGGCATTTAATATTTTGGCTTCGGTATGCTTCTCCTCTTCCCAATCAATTCCAATATGTTCAAGAACTTTTTTATATTTTGTTTTTATCTTTCCTTTGTCAGACAAAAAAACAGCGTATCCCTTCTGTTTTCCTAAAATTGCCGTTCCCGTACCGCTCTCTCCTCCTCCCAAAACCACTAAACGCTTCATATCAGCGTATTTTTAAGGTCACTATGGTCACAACGGCCAACATGATACCCACGATCCAAAAACGGGTTACGATCTTACTTTCATGGTACCCTTTTTTTTGGTAGTGATGGTGCAAGGGCGACATTAAAAAAATGCGCTTGCCAGCACCAAATTTATTCTTGGTGTACTTGAAGTACCCTACCTGCATGATGACGGAAATGGACTCCGCAAAGAAAATTCCGCACAAAATGGGTATCAACAATTCTTTTCTTATGATTATGGCTATTACGGCTATTACACCACCTATGGTCAGACTGCCCGTATCACCCATAAACACCTGTGCAGGAAAGGCATTGTACCATAAGAACCCTACCAATGCACCAACGAAGGCGGTAATGAAAATCAAGAGTTCACCTGACTTTGGTATGAACATTACATCTAAATAATCAGAAAAGAAGTAGTTACCCGAAACCAAGGTGAAAACACCTAATGTGAATACGATAATCGCCGAAGTGCCCGCAGCCAGACCATCAATACCATCGGTTAGATTGGCTCCGTTTGACACGGCAGTGACTATCAATATGGTTATAGGAATAAAAACCAACCAAGCATACTGCTTCGCCCCATCACCTGCCCAAGAAATCAAGGTACTGTAATCGAGTTCATTGTTCTTAAAGAATGGTACGGTGGTCATGGTAGATTTGATTTCCATTCCCCTAACTTCTTCTACATCAAATTGCTCGGTTATGATGGTATGGTCATGATCTCTCATGGTAACCTCGGGGTGAAAGTAAAGGGTAGCACCAACGACCAGCCCCAATACCACTTGGCCCAAAATCTTAAACCGACCCTTGAGTCCTTCTTTATCTTTTTTGAATACTTTGATGTAATCGTCCAAGAAACCAATAGTGCCCATCCAAAGGGTGGTTACTATCAATAAAATGATGTAAATATTATCTAACCGTGCGAACATCAAAACAGGTATCAGGGTTGCAATAATGATAATCACCCCGCCCATGGTCGGCGTACCAGCCTTCTGCTTTTGCCCTTCAAGACCCAAATCACGTACGGTTTCACCAATTTGCTTTCGCTGCAAATAGAGAATGATACGCTTACCGTATGTAGTGGCAATTACCAAAGAAAACAATATGGCCATGGCCGCACGAAAGGTCGTGAACTGGAACAGACTCGCCCCTGGCACCTGGTATTGCTTTTCTAAATATTCAAATAGATAATACAGCATTTTACAACTTCTGTTTCTTTATTTCTATTAATTTTAGTTTACTTCGGCTCACTTCGGCTACGCTCAGTGACCTACGCTTGGTGAGCGCTTATCACAAACTTGTTTATTCTTATTTATTCATTTTTTTTAGTATATCCTTTACCATTTTAAAATCATCAAAATCGATACGCTTACCGTTGGTCTCTTGATAGGTTTCATGGCCCTTGCCAGCAACCAGTATAATATCGTTCGCCACGGCCAACTGACAAGCTGTTTTAATGGCCTGTTCGCGATTCTCGATAGACAACACTTTCATCGTATTCTGTGCCTCTACACCACCTTCCATTTCTTCAATGATCAGTGTGGGTGATTCAGTACGGGGATTATCAGAGGTGAAAATGGCCTTATTACTCATTTCTGATGCGATATGTCCCATAACCGGGCGCTTAGAGCTGTCTCTATCGCCACCACACCCCACAACGGTGATGACGTTCTCATTTCCAGTTCTCAATGTGTTGATAGTTTCAAGCACATTTTTTAACGCATCAGGTGTATGGGCATAATCGACTATTGCCGTAATTTTCTCTTTTGATATATAGTATTGAAACCTTCCATCTACATTTTCAAGCGCACTCAACAGCCGCAGAATTTCCAGCTTTTCCAATCCCAACAAATCAGCGGTAGCATAAATCGCCAACATATTGTACGCATTGAAATGACCGATGAGTTTTGACCACAGTTCATTGTCATTTATTTTCAACAACTGACCGTCAAACTGATTTTCCAATACCTGCGCCCTATAATCCGCATAGGTTTTTAAGGCATAGGTATTTTTTCGTGCCTTGGTGTTCTGCAACATCACCAACCCGTTCTTATCATCAACATTTGTAAGCGCAAAAGCCGTCTTTGTCAAGTTGTCAAACAGAATTTTTTTTGTGTCTCGATATGCTGCAAAGGTTTTATGATAGTCTAAATGATCATGGGACAAATTGGTGAAAATGGCACCTTCAAAAACCAAGCCTTCGGTTCTTTTTTGGTGAATACCGTGCGAGCTAACCTCCATAAAACAGAACTCTACCCCAGCATCGTTCATTTCGCTCAAGTACTTATTGATCACCAAAGCGTCTGGCGTAGTATGGGCAGTACTATGTTCGGTTTCGTTTACCATAATTTTTATGGTGGATATCAAACCCACCTTATAGCCTGCCTTTTTGAACAATTGGTACAACAAGCTGGCAACGGTGGTCTTACCGTTTGTTCCTGTAATACCCACCAATTTTAAATTTTTAGATGGATTGCCATAATAGTTGGAGGCCATGATGGCCAACGCCTTGTTACCATCATCAATCTCAATATAACTTACCCCATCTACCATTTGATCGGGAAGCTCTTCACATAATATTGCCCTAGCACCTGAATCAATGGCTTTTTCTATATACTCGTGACCGTCGGTGATTGTACCACGAATGGCCACGAACACATCATCGATTTCAACTTTTCTTGAATCGAACTGAATGGCATTGACCATAACATTGGTAGACCCGTTTACCGCAGTAAGACCAACCCCGTACAATATGTCTTTCAGTAGCCTCATGAGAGTTCCAATACTATTTTTTGCGTTTTCTTGAGATCGGTTCCTTGTGAAACCGATTGTTTTTTCACCTTTCCATTTCCATTTCCCTTGATCTCTACCTGCAAACCAAGGTTTTCCAATAGTGAAATGGCATCCATACCACTCATACCCTTGACATTGGGTACGATTTTGTGTTTTTTTCTTGCCTCGACATAATAATCTTGGTACGCCCTATCAAGGTTTTGATGCGCTGCTTTAAACACATCAACCTCATCAACCAAAGGGGAATTGGTATATACTTTTTGTGCAATTGATTTGAATACAGGACCAGATACATCGGCACCATAGTAGCCAACACTCTTGTCTGGTTCATGAATCACCACAATACACGAATACTTGGGGTCATCAGCAGGAAAATACCCTGAGAAAGTAGATATGTACTTCAACTTATCAGGATCCTTGCCTACATAGTTCTTTTGGGCCGTACCCGTTTTACCCGCCATTGAAAAATTTGGGGAATACAAGCGATGCCCTGTGCCATGTTCTCTCTCTACCACATTCTTTAACATTCGCTGTACTTTGAAAGCAGTTTCCTTTGAGCAGATCGCCGGGTTTATGACTTCCTTTTCAAATTTTTGTATGGTTTGGTTCCACTCTTTTATCTCTTTGATCATTCGTGGTTTCACCATTTCACCATCGTTTGCAATGGCATTGTAAAATGTCAGCACTTGCAAGGGGGTAAGAGAGACCTCATACCCGTGTGACATCCACGCAAGCGATATACCTGACCAACCTTTGTCACCTGGGTAACGTATGACCGGTTTGCCCTCTCCTTTTATTGCAAGACCTAATTCCTCATGAAGGTTCATCTTCATCAAACGATCTACATACCTTGAAGGCTTGTTCTTATAGCCGTTATGGATCATTTTAGCAAAAGCGGTATTCGACGAGACCTCAAAGGCCCGAGCTGCCGATATTTTACCATAACCCCCACGTTTAGCATCACGAACCGTTCTATCATAAATCTTCCATCGTCCTTTTTTGGTATCTATTACGGTACTTGTATCAACCACCTTATCTTCGAGGGCGGCAACCATGCTCATCAATTTAAAGGTTGAACCGGGCTCATGCGATTCACCAATAGCATAGTTCAAACGCTCATAATACTTGCCTTTTTTTGTAACACCCAAGTTCGATATCGCTTTGACCTCACCCGTTTTAACCTCCATCACAATGACACAGCCGTGATCTGCCTTGTACTTTTCTAACTGCCCCAATAGGGCATGGTGTGCGATATCTTGAATATTGATATCGATCGTCGATATGAGATCATAGCCATCTTTGGGCTCTACTATATTATCAAACCCAATAGGTTTCCATTGGCTCTTGGCTATTTTTTGCTTTAATCGCTTTCCTTCCACACCCCTGAGATAGGTGCCAAAGGCCCTTTCAAGGCCAACACCACTATAGTATCCGTTCTCATCAACGTTTTCATAACCCACACTACGTTCGGCGATTTTACCCAAGGGATGCTCGCGAACGGTTTTCTGTTCTACGATGAGACCACCTTTGTAAGGTCCTTTTTCGAACAGGGGAAACTCTTTTACCGCCATATACTCCGAATAATCCAAATTTCTGGCAATAAGTGTGTACCTGTTTTTATTCTCCTTGGCTTTTCGCAAGATCTGTTGGTAGTGGCTAGTAGATTTGCCCAACATTTGAGCCAATGCCTGTGACAATGGCTTTACATTCTCTTTAAAATCACTTTCTTTAACTGTTACGGCATCAAACCGAATAGTATATCGGGTCACCGAAGTGGCCAATAAACTACCGTCATCAGATATAAGGTTGCCGCGGTTAGGGGCAATAGTGAACATTTTTGAGGTACGCTCTTCGGCTAGATTACGATACTTCTCACCATCTAAAATTTGTATGCCCACCATTTTAAAAAGAACGGCACAGGCGAACAGAAAGAGGCAGGCCGCCACCACATACATTCGGATCAATATTTTTTTGTCGCTTACAGCCACTAGTTTACCTTGTTTGATTTTACCTTGATTTTCTCTGGCGGAGCTTCAGACGGGTATAGCTCGTCTTTTTGCAACACCTCGGTGATTTTTGACTCTAATTTCAAATACTGCACATCAGAGCGCACATCAACAAATTCACTTTTCAGCTCCTTTACCTCATTGTTTAACGCCGCTATTTGGTGCACCTTTTTATCGGCACTATGCGAACTACCGATCATGACCGTTGCCAAAAAAGAGATGAAAATGATGAATAGCCAGTTTTTCGGAGCCTCATCGCTTACCAAAAACTTTCCCTTCAAAATATCCAATACTCCTTTTTTCATCGCTTCTATATTTTAAATTCAACTATAAACAATATCAAATCGGTGCTATAAGCGTTCGGCAATTCTCAGTTTTGCGCTTCTTGCCCTATTGTTGATTCGTATTTCTTCTTTCGACGGACTTATCAACCCCCCAACCTTCTTAAACGGAACATCGATATTTCCGTAAAAATCTTTTTCAGGCTCTCCTTCAAAAATTCCCGCCCTTATATATCTTTTCACCAATCGATCTTCAAGCGAGTGATAGCTTATTGCACTGAGCCTACCCCCTTTTTGCAACAAATCTTGAGTTTGCAATAAAAATTCCTCAATGGCGATTATTTCCTGATTTACCTCGATGCGTATCGCCTGATAAATCTGGGCCAAAATTTTATACTCTTTTGCTTTGGGCAAAAAATGCCGTAACACCTCTTTTAATTGTTCTGTTGTCTTTATCGACCTTTCTTCTCGTGATGCGATTATCGCTTTCGCCAAGGCATTGGCATTACGCAGCTCACCATAATCAAACAACACCTTTCTCAAACCGTCATAATCATACCTATTAATTACATCAAAGGCCGAAACATCATTTTTTTGACTCATTCTCATATCGAGATCGGCATCAAAACGGGTTGAAAAACCCCTTTCAGCCGTGTCGAACTGATGTGATGAAACGCCAAAATCTGCCAAGATTCCGTCTACTTTCCGAATGCCATAGAACTTTAAAAACTGTCTGAGATATCTGAAATTTTCATTGATCAACGTAAAGCGCCCATCATCAATAGAATTTTCAAGTGCCTCTTCATCTTGATCAAAAGCGAACAATCTGCCCTCGCTACCCAATCGTTTCAATATCTCTTTCGAATGCCCTCCGCCACCGAAGGTCACATCCACATATACCCCATCTTTGATTATAACCAGTCCGTCAACGGACTCTTTCAATAAAACCGGATTATGATACATCATCGAAATCATCTCCATCTTCGCCCATCACCTCTTCTGCCAAAGCGGCAAAATCCCCTGCCGTTTCATCCAACACTTTTTCATAGCTCTCCTTGTCCCAAATCTCAACAATATTGATAGCGGAACTCAGCACCACCTCTTTCACAATACCCGCTATTGAAATCAGGTTTTTCGGAATCAACAATCTTCCCGTGCCGTCAATTTCAACAACTTTGACCCCTGCCGAAAAACGACGTATAAAATCGTTGTTCTTCTTTTTGAAGCGGTTCTTCTTGTTCATTTTTTGCATGAGCAAATTCCACTCCGCCATGGGGTACAGCTCCAAACAAGGTTGAAAAACAGATCTTTTTATAACAAAACCGTCGTTAATCACGGGCGACATCTGATTTTTTAGGGCAACGGGCAACATTACCCTACCTTTGGCATCGGCCTTACAATCATATGTTCCTATAAAATTGATCACTGTAAATGGTTGGTTTTCATTTAATAACTCAAATATATAACTATTATTACCACTATTTACCACTATTTACCACTTTGTTGATAAAAACTGCGTTTTTTAGACGAAATACACCTTTGTTATGGTCAAAAAAATACCTTGGAAACAAGAAATTCAAATAAGTTTTCTATTTTAACGAAGGTCTTTTCTTCTTTTTTAGGCTCATATTAGCTGGAGTGTGTGTTCTTTGGAAATGTCTATCTTTGTCGCTAAGACCAGAAATCACCTTGAATGGAAGGAAAACTAATTACCAACGGAAAATACAAGTACATTGAGATAGGGGAAGGCACCCCTATTATTATTCTACATGGTCTTATGGGTGGGTTGAGCAATTTTCATGGAGTCACCGAGCATTTTCCAAAAAAGGGATATAAAGTAATCATACCCGAACTGCCCATCTACGATATGCCCATGTTAAAGACCAATGTAAAACAGTTCGCCAAATTCGTGAAGAAATTCATTGAATTTAGAGAACTGAAAGATGTTATTCTCTTGGGAAATTCTTTAGGGGGGCACATTGGCCTATTGCACACCAAACTATATCCTAAGTCAGCTAAAGCCTTGATAATAACAGGAAGTTCAGGACTTTACGAAAGTGCCATGGGTGATGGCTACCCAAAACGGGGTGATTACGGGTTTATAAAAAAGAAGGCGCAAGATGTCTTTTACGATCCTGAAATAGCCACCAAAGAAATAGTTGATGAAGTTTTTGCCACAGTAAATGATAGGGTGAAGTTGGTCAAGACCCTCGCCATTGCCAAAAGCGCCATTCGTCACAATATGGCAAAAGACCTGCCTAAAATGAAAACACCCACCTGTATTATTTGGGGAGAAAATGATAGTGTTACACCACCTGATGTAGCCGAACTTTTTCATGAATTATTGCCCGATTCAGACCTCTTCTGGATGAAAAAATGTGGTCACGCCCCTATGATGGAACATCCTGAAAAATTCAACCAAATTCTTGATGCTTGGTTAGAAAAAAGAGGATTCTGAAAAGTGAGCAGTAAGTAGTAAGTAGTAAGTAGTAAGTAGTAAGTAGTAAGTAGTAAGTAGTAAGTAGTAAGTAGTAAGTAGTAAGTAGTAAGTAGTAAGTAGTAAGTAGTAAGTAGTAAGTAGTAAGTAGTAAGTAGTAAG